>JAUVPT010000333.1 GCA_030598525.1 Gemmatimonadota bacterium | reverse complement strand
TGACCGACAAGAACGGAAACGTGCAGAGCATCGCGAAGGCGTTCAACGACCTGATCGCGCTCGACCCAAACGCCTACTGGGATGACGGCTGCAAGTGCGTGAAGGGGTCAGACTTCCCGGTCTCTCCCCGCCTCAGGCCCGTGCCCCTGTTCAATCCGGAGACCTATGCGAAGCAGGGACCCGATTCGAACTTCCAGATCTCCGACTTCATGGGCCTGTTCATCGTGCCCGGTCCGGGAGGGCCGCCCGGACAGCAGAGCACATACGCCAGGATCGCGTCGTTCCAGGGGGTGCTCGGGGGCGGCGGCCCGACGACAGGGCCGCTGATCAGGGCAGTGCAGATCGTGGAGTGACCTTCCGAAACGGACGCCCGAAGAGCGGGCGCTCAGGTCGACCAGGCGATTTCGAAAGCGGCGTCCCTAGCGACGCCGTTTTCGCATCGTGTCCGCCGCCACGCCGATGACGAGCCCAAGAGCTGCAGCCACGGGAGCGTACAGGAAGGCGGTAACCGCTCCGCTCAAAGCATCCCGGGGAAGGATCAGGGGGCTCGCCAGGCACAGGACGAACGTCCCGCCACCCAGCAGGAGGCCGACCAGGCAGCCTCGCTTTGCAGCGCTCCGGACCTCCGCGTAGCCTCCGCGTAGCGCGAACCATCCGAGGAAGACTGACACGACGGCGAAGGGAGCGCCCCAGAGGAGGAAGAACTCCACATCGTCTGCCGCTGCCGAGGCCAGACCGCTGTTCGTGAGGCTGTCGAAGGCTACCCAGGCGGCCAGCACGGCCCCGACGCCAGCGAGCCCGCGGGCCCAGCCCTCTGCGCCGTGGTTCTTTGCTCGCACCCGTTCGTTCGTTCTCGTCTGTGTCGTCGTCATCGAGGCCTCAGGTGCAGCGTGGCGTCGATCCGTCACGCGTCCCCGAATATAGAGGTCCGAGCGGCATGACAGCATGTGTGAGCGTGGGACGGGCTCTTAGCGCAGCCCCGAAGCAGGGGTTATCCTTACCGGGACCCGATCGACCCTCCCGAGAAGGAACGCATGGAGAGGATCACCGAAACCGAAGAGTCGAGGCGGGCAGCCGCCGGACCGGAGACCTCCTCTGGGGAGACGGCCGCGGCGGCTCCGCGTCCCGTGGTTCTCGGGGTCGCAGGCGGAAGCGGCTCGGGAAAGACCACCGTGGTCAAGAGGATCCTGGAAGGTCTGGATCCCACGTCCGCCAGCCTCCTGCACCACGACTCCTATTATCACCACCATCCGGACCTGACGCTCGAACAGCGCGCTGCGATCAACTACGACCATCCGGACAGCCTCGAGACCTCCCTGATGGCGGAGCACCTGCGAGTTCTCCTGGCGGGACAGGCCGTCGAAGTGCCCGAGTACGACTTCACGGTGCACCGACGTCGTCCGGAGACTCGCCGCGTGGAACCGCGTCCGCTGATCATCGTTGACGGCATCCTCGTGCTCGCGGAACCCGAGCTGCGCGACCTGATGGACATCCGGGTCTTCGTGGACACGGACTCGGACATACGCTTCATCCGGCGTCTGGGACGAGACACGAAGAAAAGGGGCCGGACGGTCGAGTCCGTGTTACGGCAGTATCAACAGACCGTCAGACCCATGCACCTCGAGTTCGTCGCGCCGAGCCGACGCCACGCCCACATCATCGTTCCGGAGGGCGGCAAGAACGAGGTGGCCATCGGGATGCTCGTTGCGCGGCTGCGGTACCTGGTAGTCCGGGGGAGCTGAGGGCGCCCGGTCACTCCCAACAGCTGAACATGGACACGGAGTGTCTTTGAGCTACCTGGTAGTCGCCATCGTCGCTTTCGGCGCTTCCCTTCTGTCCCTGTTCTCCGGTTTCGGGCTCGGATCGCTTCTCGTAGCCACGTTCGTGGTGTTTTTTCCGGTCGAGGTGGCGATCTCTGCGACGGCCGTGGTTCACCTGTTCAACAATCTCCTCAAGGTGGGGATCTTCCATCGGCGCGCTGTTCCGCGGATCATCCTCAGGTTCGGGATTCCGGCTGTCCTGGCAGCGTTTCTCGGGGCACTTCTTCTCACGCGCCTCTCGGAGGGCGCCCCCCTCCACACGTGGCACCTCGGCCATCGTCTGGCCGAGATCACGTCGCTGAAAATCCTCATGGGATCGTTGATCGGCGTGTTTGCGATCGTGGACATGATGCCGGGGTTCAAGAAACGGCGCCTGGACGAACGGTGGCTGCCGCTGGGCGGGGCCCTGACCGGCTTCTTCGGCGGCCTGTCGGGACACCAGGGAGCGTTTCGAGCCGCGTTTCTGAGCCGGCTCGACTTCGAGCCGGAAGAGTACGTGGGCACGCAGGCTGTGCTGTCCACCATGGTGGACGTGGCCCGACTCCTCGTGTACGGAGCCGCAGTATACGCGGGTCACATGGCCATGGTGACAGGTCGGGAGGGCTGGAGCATGGTCGGCGTCGCGCTTGTGTGCGCTGCCGCCGGAGTGTTGGTCGGATGGCGCTTCCTCGACAAGACAACCTTCTCCTCGATTCGCAAGCTAATCGGGGTGCTTCTGCTGGTTGTCGGTGCGGGCCTCATCAGCGGCCTCCTGTAGCACAGGTCGCTGACCGGGGTTCTTTATCCACCTGCCAGGT
>JAUVPT010000063.1 GCA_030598525.1 Gemmatimonadota bacterium | reverse complement strand
GGGCCACCTCGGCCATGGAAGGCTCGAGGAGCAACATCGCCAGCAGGCCGGCTCTTTCCGGAAGACTCCGCACGACCACGTGTTCATGGGAAGCGTGAGCTCCATCTCCCACTGGACCCAGTCCGTCGAGCGTCGGCGTGAACAGACTGGTGACGTTACCATCCGACCCGCCGCCTGAAGTGCCCTGCTGAAGATCGAGGCCCAGCTCCTGTCCTTTCCGCTGAGCCGCCTTCCAGAGATGTTGGTTGCCGGGCGTCCTCTCCATGGGTGGCCGATTCATGGTCCCCGTAACGACGAGCTCCGTTCCCGGCGTCGTGGCCTCGAGCGACAGCACCGCTGCTTCGATCCGGCGGGCGTCGTCGATCGTGAGAACCCGGATATCCACCGTGGCGCGGCTCTCCGGAGCGACGATGTTGGTACGCAGACCCCCGTCGATCGTGCCTACGTTGACGGATATTCCGCGCTCTGCGTCGTTGAGCGCGAAGAGGCGCTGAATGACCATCGACAGCTCGAGGATCGCGCTGGCGCCACGCTCGGGCTCAAGTCCAGCGTGGGCCGCGCGGCCCAGCACCCGGATTTCGAAGAAGCCGTTGCCCTTGCGAGCCGTCTTGAGCTTCCCGGCCGGCCCCAGCGCCGGCTCGAGTATGAAGACCCGCTCGGACACCTTCGCGAGGCGCTTGATGTGCCTCATCGAGTCGCAGCTGCCGATCTCCTCGTCGGAGTTGATCAGCACGATCGGCGTCACCTCCGGATGGAGACCCAGCGTCTTGAGAGCGCGCAGGGCGAACACGATATTCACGAGCCCGCCCTTCATGTCGTACGTACCGGGTCCGTAGAGCCTGTTCTCCTTCTCGATCAAGGGCATGACGTCGAGGGTGCCGATCTCCCACACTGTGTCGCAGTGCCCGACCATGAGCTGGATGGAACCGCCCTTGGCTCGGCTGTGGGGTATCGCCAGTAGCTGCCCGCCGGACTCCACACCTGGAATCGATCGGACCACATATCCGAGGCGTTCCAGCTCGAGGCGGAGGATCGCCTGTGGGCCGGCCTGGGATCCGTGATCGAGGGATGGCGATTCCGCTTCCGCGAGCTTGCGGAGCAGCCGTACCATCTCCCTTTCCCGGGCCAGAAGGTGCTCGAGGACGCGGGGTCCGGTTTCTCCGGTCATCGCGCTCAGCGCTCGAATCCGTCGGGGAGCGGAAACGCGTACGTCTGCGTAATGGAAGCGAAGCGCCACGGCTGCAGATAGGCGAGCATCGGAGCGTCATGGATCATGTCCTGCCCGTCCCGTTCCAGGGTGCGCAGGGAATCCTGGGCGACCGCAGCCTCGATGATCCGTCCCACCACCAGGCTGTTCTCACCGAATCCGTCTACGATCCGGTCGAGTTCACACTCGAAGAACAGGTAGGACTGGGCCAGGTGGACTCCCTTCACGCGAGTCGCCGGGCGGGTCTGCAGGGCCCCGAGCACGGGCTTGGCACTGTCCTCGCACCTCGGCGCGGCGCACAGGCTGGCGAGAACGACCTGGTCGGGACGCGGCATGGAGACGGTGAAGACGCCGTCCCGTTCGATGTTCCGGTAGGTCGAGTGCCGCGGCGTGCAGACGAAGCCGAAGTAGTTCTGCCAGCCCATTGGAGTGGCCATGTGCTTGGGGGCCAGGTTGGGAGTCCCGTCTTCTTCGAGCGTGCCCACGACGGATAGTGGAGAGACCCAGAAAAACCTGTCCCATATGGGTTTGTCAAGGTCCAGCTTAACGAGAGTCTGAAGCGGCTTGCCCGTCATCGTTGGTCTCCCTTCCTGTTCGCCTTTATCATGGCACCGCCGATAGTAAACTGCCACTTCGTGTGGTACACCACTACCGGTAGTCCCGGTCACGCGTTGGAGCCGCTGGATCCGAGACACGACGACTGAGTGCGACGCCCGCAGGGTGGGCCCGCGACACAAAGGGGGAGAACACATGCAGACACAGATCTCGACGCGGGGAATGGAACTGACCCCAGACCTGGAGTCCAGGGTCGAGGCGGTGTCGGAGGACCTGTCGGCACGGACGACCGGGCTGCAGCTGGCCAAGTTCGTGCTGGAGGAACGCGATACGGTCAAGGCCGTGGGCCTGGTCCTGTCGTGGGGCGAAAAGCAGGACACGGTCGTTCGTCACGCGGAGGCCGGCGATTGGGACCGGGCGTTCATGGACATGGAACGCCGGCTGGAGCGTGCGCTGGAAGAGAGCGCGGCGGCTGACCCTTGATAATAGCCGCACGTTTCAGCTAGAGTCGTATAGCCTGGCCGATCCCGCCGGCCGGCTGTATTCCACGGAACTGCGCCCCTCAACCAGGATGAACGCGAGTCGTTCATCGAGAGGAGGCGCCATGCCGCAGACCTACGAGTTGGCTCTCACCGGTTTCGATTTTCCCCGAAAGCTACCCCGCCGAAAGGCCAACTTCCGATTCGTTGCCGACGTCAGGTACGTGAACGGGCGGGGTGAGCACGACACGGAGCATGCCGTTCTTCCCGATCTCGATCGGTACTGGGAGTGCGACCCCGAGCGGAAGGGGTCACCCGAGTACGTTCGGGCGGCCGACAATGGGAAGGTCTCCTCGTTCAACATGTCGCGCATCGATGCGTGGGACCGGCTGGTCCTCCTGGTGCGTGGGGATTCTGTGCACTCGGTGCAATTCAAAGTGCTCGATGTCAATCGTTCGGACGGGTGGGATCGCCTTCGCCGGGCGCTCGGAGATGTCGTGGCCACGATCATCGGCCGGGCCCGCGCGGTGGTCCCCGACAAGGCGTGGGTCGTGTCCGATTCTCTTGGGACAGCGGCCACGGACCTCGAGTCCACGCTCGTGACACGCCTGGCGGGAGGTGACAGGCCACTGTTTCGAGGGTCGGCCTCACTGTCGGGCTCCGGCGACTACGAAGTGTCGGGGAAGGGCACGGAGGGCTCGTATTCCATCCGATTCAGACTCGAGGTGACGGCAGACTGAGAGCCCCTCGCACGCCTGTCACATGAGGTTCCGCGTTTCACCCTTGACGCATCGGTTAACAGTGTTAATGTAACGGTGTTAACTTAACGCCGTTAAGGGTGAATTCATGACAGAATCGCACATCGCCGAGAAGACAGGCTCGCGGGAGACAGAGACCGCCATTCTCGAGGCCGCTCGCAACCTGCTGGCCGAGGGAGGGCTGGACGCACTGTCCATGCGCGCCGTCGCCTCGCAGGTCGGGCTCAGCGCCACCGCGATCTACCACTGGTTCGAGGGCAAGGAGGACCTGGTGGACCGGGTCGTCCTGCACGGGTTCAGGCGCTCCGAGGCCTACATGTGGAAGGCGATCGAGGAGCTGCCCGCCGGGTCCATGGATCGGGTGGCCGCCCTCGGGGAGGCCTATATCCGGTTCGCCCTCGAGAACCGGGAGTATTTCAAGATCATCTTCGCCATCCAGACACCGGCTCCGCGCCACATCGACGACGTGCCGGGACAGGGCGGTTACCGGGTGCTCCGCCAGTGCGTGGTCGAGGCCATGGACGCCGGGAACATCCGGCGCACGGATCCGGACGTGGTCGTCCTGTTCCTCTGGTCCCTGGTCCACGGGCTGGTGACGATCTTCATGGCCTGCGATCCAAAGGAGATGCTCGCGGAAACGGGATGCTGCGATGACCTGGATGGGAAGGATCTCACGATCGGGTTGTTCGCACGATTCCGTGACCTGGTGAGAGGCGGGCTCGAGCCTGAGGAAGGGATGGGAGGTGGTGGTGATGCGTGAGCTTCGGAGGATGATGGAAATGTGGAACGGGGATGCGGTGGTCGGCAGACACGGGTCGCGCTCAGGCAGGAGGCCGCCAGCGTCGGGCCTCCTCAGCCTCGCCGTGATGGCCATCATGGTCGGGGGGACTGCCCGTCCAGCGCATGGACAGGCGAACGACGGGACGGGAGCGATCCAGGGTTCGCCTGTACTCCGCTCGGACGGCGGCCTGACGGCCCAGGTTGGCCTGGGCGAGACCTTGCCACCGCCGGAGTCGGAGGCACGTCCTGCCATCCAGGAAGACGTGGGGGAGTACGACGACGCCCGCCCGTATACGCTGGAGAGAGCCGTAGCGATCTCGCTTCGAAACAACCGCCGGCTGGCCGTTTCGCAGTATGACCTGGACATGGCGAACAAGCAGGTGTCCGAGGCTTACGGGGCGCTGTTCCCGGAGATCGACGGTTTCGCCTCGCTGCAGAGGAACCTCGAGCTCCCGTCCGCGTTTCTGCCGAAGATCTTCGTTGACCCCGACGCGGATCCGGATGATCTGATCGCCGTGACCTTCGGGGCGGACAATCAGTGGAACGCGGGTCTGGCCTTGACCCAACCGTTGTTCGACGCCGGGGTGTTCGTCGGAGTGGGGACGGCCGGGTCGTTTCGGAACCTCGCGCGTGAGGCGTTGCGCGGCTCGGCCCAGGGCGTCGCCACGACGACCCGCATCGCCTACCTGAATGTCCTGCTCGCCCAGGAAGCGGTCCGCGTCACACAGAACAGCATCGAGCGCGTTCGGCAGACCCTGGAAGAGACTCGCGCCCTGAACCGGGCCGGACTCACGAGCGACTACGACGTCCTCCGGCTGGAAGTGCAGTTGGCGAACATCGAGCCCAACCTGAGGCGGGCTCAGAACGAGGTGGCCGAGGCCCGCAGGGTTCTGGCGATCGAGATGGGGCTGGGGGAGACGGCGAGTGCCGCGGCCTTTGGTGAGCTGCACCAGATCGATCTGTCCCAGGGGGCTGAGAACAGCGAGGACAACGTCGCGCTGCTGGCGTTCGCCGGCGTCCCGGAGGCGGCGACGGCAGAGTACGAGCAGCTGGAGGTTGTCGCGCTCTCGAATCGGACAGACCTGCAGCAGGCGCGGCTCCAGCGTGACCTGGAGCAGGCGCGCGTGAGGTACGAGCGCACGCAGCTGTTTCCCACCGTGTCCGGGTTCTTCAACTGGGGGCTGCAGGCGCAGGAAAACGGAGCACTCAATTTCTACGGCGAGAACCCGGATCAGCGGTTCACCACGTCGGCGGTCGGGGTCCAGCTGGACGTGCCGATCTTCTCGGGCGCACGGCGCTGGAACCGGGTGGAACAGCGGAAAATCGGCGTGCGCCAGGCCGAAGAGAGGATCGGCGACTTGAGGCAGCGCGCCGCCCACGAGGTCGAGACGGTTCTTTCGGACCTGACCGAGTCGCGGTCACGGGCCGAGGCCCAGCGCCAGGCCGTCTCACAGGCCCAGAGGGGCTTCGACATCGTGACGACCGAGTACCTGGCCGGCACGCAGCCGAGGCTCGAGGTGACGGCGGCAGAGCTGGCTCTCCGGCAGGCGGAGCAGAACTACGCGCTGGCGATCTACGACTACCTGGTGGCGCAGGCCCAGCTGGACCTGGCGGTGGGTGTCGTGCCGGCCGTGGACCCGGTAGTGGAAGCGATGATCGAAGGAGACATCAGACCCGAAGACCGGGTGGATCCGGACGCCGCCGGCGATCCGATCTCCAATGACGACAGGGAAGGCGACCGATGAGGGTGACGCGAGCCATGAGTATAGATCGAAGGTCAGGAATCGTCGTGACGGTATGTGCACTGCTGCTGGTCGCTGCCGTGGGTTGCGGTCCACCGGAGGCCACCGGGAACGACGACGCGACTGCCGCTGAGGCGGCCTACGTCAAGGTCGTGAACGTAGAGGTCCGTACGATCGAGGCGGCCGACTTCACTTCCTACATCCGGCTCACCGGCGCGGTTGAAGCCAGCGAGGACGTGGTCGTGAGCTCACAGGAGAGCGGAGTGATCGAGCGCATCATCGTGGACAAGGGGTCCAGGGTACGCGCCGGCCAGCCGATCGCCCAGATCGATGGCGAGATTCTCGCGGCCCAGGTCGACGAGGCCCGGGCTTCGGCCTCTCTCGCCCGGGAGCGGTACGAAAGGCAGCGCCAGCTGTGGGAGGACGAGGGGATTGGCAGCGAGATCGCCTTTCTGCAGACCAAGTTCGAGGCCCAGTCGGCTGACGCGCGTCTCGCTTTCCTCGAGGCACGATTCGCCAGGCACACCATCAAGTCGCCCATCACCGGCCTGCTCGACGACCGGTACGTGGACGTCGGGGAGATCGTCGCCCCGGGAACTCCGGTAGCCCGGGTGCTCACGATCGACCGCCTGAAGGTAGTGGGGGGAGTCCCCGAGCGTTTCGGGCCGTATGTGCGTGAAGGCGGTTCCGCCGTCCTCAACTTCGACGTACTACCCGGACAGTCGATCGACGCGACGATCGCCTTCGTCGGCGCCGCGGTAGACCGGCAGAACCGCACGTTCCCGATCGAGATTCTGCTTGACAATCCGGAAGGGCTCCTGAAACCGCAGATGGTGGCCAACGTGCGTGTCGCGACGGAGCGGCTGCAGGACGTGATCGTCGTTCCGCAGGATGTCGTCTTGCGCACCGAGGGCGGGTACCAGGTCTTCGTCGTGGCCGAAGGCCCGGCAGGACCGCTGGCGGAGGCGCGTGCCGTGGGTCTCGGACCGAGCTTCGAAAACGAGGTGGTGGTTGCGACCGGGCTCGCGGAGGGCGATCGGCTCATCGTCACCGGCCACCAGATGGTGGACGCCGGTGACCGCGTTCGGGAAGTGAGTGAGGGGGGCGGGCGATGAGCTGGTTCCGAAGACTGTGGCGCCGTTCGGGGAGGAGGCTCCGTGAGGATGACCGCCTGGCGGCAGGGAGCGCCGCAGACCGACTGTTCGAGCGACGAGACCCGCTCAAGGACGACCTCGGCCGTTACAAGACGTTCTGGCTGACGGACTTCGCCGTTGACCATCCGATCAGCGTTCTCACCTTCCTGGTGCTGATCGTGATGGGAGGCCTCTACTCGTACCTCACGGTTCCGAAGGAGGCTTCACCCGACATCACCGTCCCGTTCGTAGCTGTGAGCACATTCTACTCCGGGGTCGCGCCCGAGGACATCGAGACGCTGATCACCCGGCCTCTCGAGGAGGAACTGAACAAGATCTCCGACATCAAGACGCTCACTTCGCAGTCCGTGGAGAGCGTCTCCAGCATCACGGCCGAGTTCGAGGCCGGGATGGACATGACGGAGGCCCTGCAGCTGGTACGAGAGAAGGTGGATATCGCGAAGCCGGAGTTGCCCGACGCGGCGGAGGAGCCGGCGATCCTCGAGTTCAACTTCTCCGAGTTCCCGATCATGCAGGTCAACGTGTCCGGCGAGTACGACCTCGTGCGGCTGAAGGAACTTGCCGAGGACATCCAGGACGAGATCGAGCAGATCCCATCCGTGCTCAGCGTCCAGTTGTCCGGCGGACTCGAGCGCGAGGTCAAGGTCGATGTCGATCTTGGAAAGCTGAAGTACTACGGGATCACTTTCACCGACGTAATCGAGGCCATCGCCTTCGAGAACGTCACCGTGCCCGGTGGCACGATCGACGTCGGCGACGTGAAGTACCTGGTCCGTGTACCGGGAGAGTTTCAGGAAGTCCAACCTCTCGAAGACATCGTGATCGAGGCGACCGGGGGCCAGCCGATCTACGTGCGGGATGTCGCCACCGTGGACTTCGGCTTCAAGGAACGCGAGACCTACGCGCGCCTGAACGGAAACTCGGTCGTCACGCTGAGCGTCAGCAAGCGTACGGGCGAGAACATCATCGAGACCTCGGATGCGGTCCGGGCGGTCATCGCGGAGATGGAGGCTGCCTTCCCGCCCACCACGCACGTCAGTATCACGTCGGATGCGGCCAAGTACGTGCGCAGCATGGTCAGCAACCTCGAGAACAACATCATCTCCGGCCTGATCCTCGTCGTATCTGTTCTGCTGTTCGTCCTCGGGGTGCGGAACGCCTCGTTCGTGG
>JAUVPT010000035.1 GCA_030598525.1 Gemmatimonadota bacterium | reverse complement strand
TCACACCGATGATCGAGGCGTTTCCGGAGCCCAGCAGTCTCCGATAGGCGCGATTCGACCCGTCCCCGGCCAGCGCGAGTACCGCTGACGGGGCCTTTCCGAAGCGCTCCCGGTACAATCCGATCAGGCGTTCCTGCATGATGGAGGAAAAGCTATGCTCGGCGGGATCCGACGCAACAGCCGCGAAGGAGCGAAGGAGGCCACGCGGACGGCACTGCTGTCCATGTCATGCGCACGGGCCGAGATCTGGCTGCGACGAACCGGCTGGCGGTAGCTTCACGGTCACTCACCGGGGATATCGAGGCCGGGCAGCGGGCAGGTCCCTGCGGAAGAGCTACTGCGAGGAGAGCATGGGGAAGATCAGACAGTATGACGGAGAAGGGATTCGGGTCACCTACGATGCCGAGCGCTGCATTCACGCCGCCGAGTGCGTTCACGGACTCCCGGACGTGTTCGACCCGAACCGGAAACCTTGGATAGAAGCCGGAGCGGCCCCGGCGGAAGACCTCGCGGCTGTGATTCGCCGATGCCCCACCGGGGCCCTGGCCTACGAACGTCTCGACGGCGGGCCCGAGGAAACGCAGGCGCCGGCGAACGAGTTGCGGGTAGTTCAGGACGGACCCGTCTATGCCACCGGCGACCTGATCCTGCTGGATGCCGAGCACACGGAGATCGGGCGCGATACCCGGGTGGCCTTCTGCCGGTGCGGCGCCTCGGAGAACAAGCCGTACTGCGACGGTCGACACACGGAGACCGGCTTCGAGGATCCCGGCGTGATCGGAACACCGACGGTCCGTCCTCCCGGCGACGAAGACTCAACCCACCTCACGGTCAGGCTGCGTGCAGACGGCCCCCTGGTCCTCGAGGGACGGTTCACGATCGTGGCCTCCGATGGCGGAACCGCGGAGGGCGCCGCCGGAGCCCTCTGCCGGTGCGGTGCTTCGAAGAACAAGCCATTCTGCGACGGAACCCATCGGGAGATCGATTTCGAGGCGAACGACCCGACGGCGGTTTAGGGGACTTACGCATTCGGGACGTTTCGGCGAGCTTGGGCGCTGACCAGAACGCCAAGGCACAAGACCTGGAGCTTGCCAGATGCGGGACCCGTACAGGCTGATCTCATTTCTCTTCGTCTTTGCCATCCTCCTGGCCCGTCCGGGAACGGCTCAGGAGCGGCACTTCGGTGCCGTGGACTTCCCGAATTCGGGTGCCCCGGAAGCGCAGGAGCCCTTTCTGAAGGGGCTCGCCCTGCTGCACAGCTTCGAGTATCCGGCGGCCCGGGAAGCCTTCCGCGCGGCCCAGGACGCGGATCCCGACTTCGCCCTCGCCTATTGGGGCGAGGCGATGGCCTGGAACTATCCGCTCTGGTATCAGCAATTCCGGGACGAAGCGCTGGAAACGCTCGCCAGGCTGGCTCCCTCTCCTGGGGACCGCCAGACCAAGGCACCGACCGACCGAGAGCGGATGTGGCTCGCTGCCGTAGAATCCCTGTACGGCGAGGGCGAGAAGGACGCGCGAGATGATCGGTACGAGCTTGCCATGGCCGACCTGCACCGCGCCTACCCTGAAGACCCCGAGGTTGCAGCCTTCCATGCCCTGGCGATCCTGGGCACGGCCCACGAGGGACGAGAGCACCGCACCTACATGAAGGCCGGCGCAATCGCATCGGGCGTGTTCGAGAACTATCCGGACCACCCGGGCGCGGTCCATTACACGATCCATTCCTTCGACGACCCGGCGCACGCCTCCCTGGGCCTGAAGGCTGCGCTTGCCTACTCGGAGATAGCTCCGGACGCGGCTCACGCGCAGCACATGACCTCTCACATCTTCCTCGCCCTCGGAATGTGGGACGCCGTGGTGCGCGCCAATGAACGGGCCGACGCGGTCAGTGACCGAGACGCAGAAGCAAATGGGCGGGAGGCGAGATCCTGCGGTCACTACAACGAGTGGCTCGAGTATGGCTACCTCATGCAAGGGAGAGACGACCGGGCCCTGGCCCTGCTCGAGGCGTGCGGCGCGCAGGTGACCGCTGGAGCGGACGGTTCGCTTTCTTCATATGCTGACATGCGAAGCCGATATGTGCTGGATTCCGGCGACTGGACCGGCGATGTCATGTCGATCGAGGTCGATTTCTCGGAGAACGATGGGGCGGCACTCACGGATGCATTCCTCCAGGGCTACGTCGCCGCGCAACTCGGGGACCTCAGAGGCACCAGGAGGGCTCTCCAGGAACTGAGGCGGCTCCGACCTGCCGTAGAGGCCGGAATGGCCGAACGGGGATTCACGGAGGAGATGTACGTACGGCGCCCTCAGATCCTGGAGCTTCAACTCGAGGGCATGCTCGCCTGGGTCGAGGAGAACTACACCGACGCGATCGCGACCCTCGGAGAGGCGGCCCTCATCGAAGCGGCTCTCCCCCACGCTTTCGGTCCCCCGGTCATAGAAAAGCCTTCCCACGAACTTCTCGGTGAGGCGCTCCTCGAGCGCAACTCGGATACCACGGCGGCCCAGGCGTTTGCGGAGGCGGTGGCGCGGGCTCCCGGACGCGTGCCTGGACTGGAAGGCTTGAGGAAAGCGGCCATCGCGGCCTCGGACCCCGCGCTCGCGGCTTGGGCGGAAGCTGAACTGCGGGCCAAGAAGTAGTCAGCGGGCTTCGGCCACGTCTCCCGGAACCGGGAACCAGCGGAGATGCTCGAAGTCTCCCGTGACCTCGCCCGTGCAGCGACCCCGGGTCTGCAGATTCGATCCGCCGTCCCCGACGATCCGCCTCGCCTCCTCAAGGTAGGATGCCAGGTCTCCTTCGCCCGCCGAATACCGGTGATGGGGACACTCGATACCGTTCGGAGTGAAGCGGACGTCCCACAGACTCATTGGCGGCTCACCGCGGCCGCGAACGTGAGTCCACAAACCTGTATTGGGATCGAAGTCATACCGGTCGAGTAGGCGCCAACCGTGCTCGGCGACGAAGTGCACCGCATCGAGAATGAACTGAAAGACGGTCTCGGAGATGAAGTAGTTGAAGTTGACTCGCACCCAGCCTGGCTTGATGCCCTCGCACCCGCGGCTGATCTCCCGCTCGAACTCACGCGATGTCTCGACATCGATACCGAGGAGTCGGTGCCCGTAGGGACCGGCGCATGAACACCCCCCGCGCGATTGAACCCCGAACAGGTCGTTCAGGAGCGCCACCACATAGTTGTGGTGCAGGTACCGGTCGCCGCTTCGCAGGACGAACGAGACGATGGACAGGCGCTCGTGGGCCCGATCACCCAGGATCTCGATATTCGGGTCGCTCTCCCACGACTCGATGGCCCGCTGGATAAACGCTTCCTCACGTTCCCGGATCGCTTCCCAACCGACCGCTTCCTTCAGGGCAAATACGAGCCCCGCCCGGATCGACCCGATAATCTGCGGCGTACCACCTTCCTCCCGCTTCTCCGGGTCCTCGAAGTACCTGTGGTCGTCCGGGTTCACGTACCAGACGGTACCGCCTCCCGGGACGTCAGGCACCCGATTCGTGAACAACTCCCGACGGGCCACCAGGAGGCCCGGAGTATCGGGCCCACCGATCATCTTGTGGGGCGAAATGAAGATGGCGTCCTTGTAATCGAGGCGATCGTCCTCCGAGTCTCCATCCGGCCCCATGCGAATGCCCACGTACGGCGCAGCCGCCGCGAAATCCCAGAACGCAAGCGCTCCATGCCGGTGCAGAAGCACCGAAACGTCCCGAACGGGCGTCGTGATCCCGGTCACATTCGACGCCGCCGAGAACGAGCCTATCTTCAGGGGACGTTCGGCATACTCCACCAACCGGGATTCCAGCTCAGCGAGATCGATCCCCCCGTGCAGGTCCTCGCGGATGGTCACCACATCCGCTATCGATTCCCTCCACGGCAGTTCGTTGGAGTGGTGCTCATACGGTCCGATGAACACGACGGGGCGCTCGTGGGCGGGAATCTGGTCCGAGAGCCTGTAGCGATCGTCGAGATCGGCCGGGATACGGAGGTTGAGTACCCCGATCAGCCGGTCAATCGCCCCCGTCGAACCGGTACCGCAGAAGATCACCGCGTGCTCGTCCGTCGCTTTTACGCACCGCCCTATGATCCTGCGAGCGTCCTCGCGGAACCGCGTCGTCTGCAGAGCGGTGCCCGAGCTCTCGGTGTGAGTGTTGGCATACAGTGGCAGCACGGCCTCGCGAATGAAATCCTCGATGATCGAAACGGAGCGTCCCGACGCCGTGTAGTCCGCGTACGTGACCCGGCGGGGCCCGAACGGTCCCGGCACCGCCTCGTTTTCCCCGATGACGGAAGACCGGATGAGGTCGATGAGATCCCGGCCGTCCTCCGGCCCGAAATCGATCACGAGCCCACCCACTCGGCCGGCTCGTCCTCTGCGCCTCCTACCACGACCTCTGCTGGTCTCGAGCCCAGGAGCACCGCCATCCAGCGCGTTTCGTCGTTGGCCTCGAGCACGATCTTCATGATCATCGTGAGGGGCACGGAAAGCAGCATGCCGACCGGGCCCAATACCCAGCCCCAGAAGATCAGGGACAGGAAGACGACGAGCGTAGAGAGCCCCATGCCCTCTCCCATCACCCTCGGCTCTATGAAGTTCCCGATGGCCGTATTGATGACCAGGTAGCCGATGGCCGTCAGCGTCCCGTCACCCGGCCCAAGCTGGAGGAAAGCCAGCATTACCGCCGGGATCGCCGCGATGAAGGACCCGATGCTCGGGATGTAGTTCAAGAGGAAAGCCAGCAGCCCCCAGAGCAGCGCGTAGTCCACCCCGATGATCTTAAGCCACAAGGCGACCAGCACCCCGGTCGTGAGACTGATCAGCGTCTTCAGGGCGAGGTACCGGCGCACGTTGTCGTTGATCTCCGCGATCGGCAGCAGGCTGCGGTCCGCATTGGGGAAAGCCGAACGGACCTTTGCCGAGAAACCCGAGATTTCGAGCAGGATGAACACCGTGATGATCAGGATCAGGGCGATCTTGCCCAGTACGTCGCCCACGCCAGTGAAGATCCGACCCACGATGCGGAGGATCTCACCAGGGTCGAACGAGTCTGCCAGGATCTGACCCGATACCTCGAATCCGTGACCGGACAACCACGCCACGAGCTCCGCCACCTCCCGCTCCAGGAGGACCTGGTAGCCCGGCAGCGAGCGCGTGAAGTCGATCAGTGATGTCCCGATCAGAGTGCCCGCCATGGTCCCCATTCCAAGCAGCACCAGCACGATCAGCAGCACCGACAGCCAGGTGGGCAGCCCTTTTCGCTGCAGCCAGTGCAGCGGCGTCGCGCAGATCACGGCCAGCATAACGGCCAGGAGGAACGGGACCAGGATGGGCTCCGCCATTCGCACACCCGCCACAAGGACGACGAATGCGGCCCCATACAGGAGAAAACGCGCCGCCTTTGTGAGTCCTGGCCCGTTGGTCATCGGTATCCCGTGCAACCGTTGAGGTCGGCGCAGAAACCTGTTGCGCCCGCCAGTGGAACCGTAAGGTAACGTGCGATACCGTGCTGCCGTCAACGGGGATTCGAAAGCCAGGAGCCGCCACACGTGACAATGCTTCAAACAGCATGGCCGTTCGTCGCGGGGACGTTGGCATTCCTCCTCTCGTTGATCGTCTCCACGCACATTCTCCTCCACAAGAGAGAGGTTCGGGCTGCCGTCGGGTGGATCGGGCTCGCCTGGCTCGCGCCGGTGGTCGGATCCATTCTCTACCTGGTGTTCGGCATCAATCGGATCAAGCGTCGGGGATCAGAGATCCACGCCAGCATGGATCGGATTCCGGTTCCACGACGGCTTCCGCCTACCCTGGCTCCGCGGATGCCCACACCGCCGATCGACGAGACGTTGCAGCCGCTTGCCAGGGCCGTGGACAGGGTCACCCACAACGAGCTCACGGCTGGAAACCGGATCGAGCCGCTGCGAAACGGAGACGCGGCGTATCCCGCGATGCTGGATGCGATCCGGGGAGCAGTCACGTCCGTGGCACTCGAGACCTACATCTTCGACATGGACCGTGCGGGTCAGGAGTTCGTGGAAGAGCTGAGCGCAGCCGTGCGGCGGGGGGTACAGGTCCGGGTCCTCATCGACGGCGTCGGTGCGGCGTACAGCAAACCTCGAGCTCCAGCGATTCTGCGCGACCGAGGGGTCCGAGTGGCGCAGTTCGGGGGCGGGATGGTCCCGTGGCGCATGCCCTACATGAACCTGCGGAACCACCGCAAGATCCTGGTCGTGGATGGAGCGCTCGGTTTCACCGGGGGGATGAACATCCGGGAGGGATCGTACCTGAAGCTCGATACGGCGTACCCCACGAGAGACGTGCAATTCAAGCTCGAGGGCCCGGTGGTCTCCCATCTTGTCAGCGCTTTCGCACAGGACTGGACGCACACGACGGGCGAGCACCTGGACGGAGACCTCTGGTGCCCGCCGATCTCTCCCGTCGGTTCGTCCACCGCACGCGGGGTGAGCGATGGACCGGACGACGACTTCGAGAAGCTGGTCTGGACCATCCTGGCCGGACTCAGGGCGGCGGACCGACATGTCCGCATCGTGACCCCGTACTTCCTGCCGGACCAGGCCCTGCTGACGGCTTTGAACGTGGTCGCGCTCTCGGGCGTGCGGTTGGACATCGTGTTGCCCGAAACCAGCAACCTGCGGATCGTCGGGTGGGCGATGCGCGCCCAACTGGCGCAGGTCATGGAGTACGGTGCGCGAATCTGGCTCAGCCCGGCTCCTTTCGATCACACGAAACTCATGCTGGTGGACGATGGGTGGGCGCTGTTTGGCTCCGGGAATTGGGATCCGCGCAGCCTTCGCCTCAACTTCGAGTTCAACGTGGAGTGCTACGACCCCGACCTCGTCTCGATTCTGGACGACATCGTGGCGGAGACGATCGAAGATGCGCGCCCACTGTCGCGGGACGAGCTGGACCGCCGCAGCCTCCCGATCAAGCTGCGCGACGGGGCGGCCTGGCTGTTCTCCCCCTACCTCTGACGAAGGCGCTCGAATGCTCGTGAACGGACGGGGCACACGGTCGATCCGGCTTGCAGAGCCATCGGGAGCCCCGCCGGTGCCAGAGATCATCGACCAGACGAGGCTTCCCCACGAACTCCGCTTCGTACTCCTGGAGACCCTTCACGACGCGGAAAGGGCCATTCGGGAGATGTGGGTGCGCGGGGCGCCCCTGATTGGCGTGACCGCCGCGTACGGAATGGCCCTGGGCGCCCGCTCGGACCCATCGGACGGTGGGCTCGAGTCAGCGGCGCGTCGGCTGTCGAGCACCCGCCCGACGGCCGTGAACCTCGGTTGGGCCTTGAAGGACATGGTCGAGAAGCTCCGCCCTGTCGCTCCGGCGAGCCGGGAAGCCGCCGCGTTCGAGCACGCGGGGGCCATGGCAGAGGCTGACGTGGATGCATGCCGGGCGATCGGCCTCCATGGCGTGGGCATCTTCGAGCAGCTGGCTGCCTCCGACACCCCATCCGGGGAGTTGCAGATCCTGACTCACTGCAACGCCGGCTGGCTCGCCACCGTCGACTGGGGCACCGCCCTGGCTCCGGTGTATCGGGCCCACCGCTCCGGCATTCCCCTGCACGTCTGGGTCAGTGAGACTCGGCCGAGGAACCAGGGCGCCGGACTCACGGCCTGGGAGCTCGCCGAGGAGGGAATCCCGCACACTGTGATCACCGACAACGCGTCGGGCCACCTTCTTCGAACGGGAAGGGTGGATGCCGTGATCACGGGCACGGATCGAACCACCTCCGCCGGCGACGTGTGCAATAAGATCGGCACCTACATGAAAGCCGTGGCCGCCCGCGACTGCGAGGTGCCCTTCTACGCGGCCGTCCCGGGGTCGTCCATCGACTGGAAACTGGGCGAGGGCGAAGCCGGGGAGATCCCCATCGAGGAGCGGGATGGATCCGAAGTGTCCCAGGTGCGTGGACTGGGGCCCGACGGTCGGATGACGTCCGTCCGGATCACGCGTGAGGGAAGCCGCATCGCGAATTTCGGCTTTGACGTAACGCCGGCGCGGCTCGTAACGGGGCTCATTACCGAGCGTGGCGTATGCCCCGCGAGCCGGAAGGGCCTGGCATCGCTGTTTCCCGACAAGGCTATTGGAGAGGACGCGCGAGGATGAGAGTACTCCAGATCGATGCGTTTACCGATCGACCATTTGCCGGAAACCCGGCGGCCGTGTGTCTGTTGGAGAGCCCGGCCGAGCCCGACTGGATGCAGGACGTCGCGCGTGAGATGAACCTGTCCGAAACCGCGTTCCTGCATTCGAGGCAGCACTCGTACTCTCTGCGCTGGTTCACACCGGCAGTGGAGGTCGAGCTATGCGGTCACGCGACCCTGGCCAGCGCTCATGCGTTGTGGGAGGAGGGACTTCTCGACCCCAAAGAGCCGGCCCTTTTCGACACTCTCAGCGGCCGACTTGCTGCGACGAGGCGTGGTGACGGAATCGAGATGGACTTCCCCGCCGAGTACGCCGAGACCTGTGAGGCACCTCCGGGCCTGCTGGACTCGCTGGGAGGCGTCTCTCCGGTGGCGGTGGCCCGGAACCGATTCGACATCCTGGTCGAGGTCGCGGACGAAACCACCGTTCGGGCCCTTCGTCCGGACTTTCAGCTTCTGAGCTCCGTTGCGGTGAGAGGCGTCATGGTTACCGCTCGGGCGGGAAACGAACTTGTGGCTAGCGGAGTGGACTTCGTCTCGCGCTTCTTCGCCCCTGCCGTCGGTGTGGACGAGGACCCGGTAACCGGCTCCGCGCATTGCTGCCTTGGACCGTGGTGGGCCGGTCGCCTCGGGACCGACGACCTGTTGGGACGACAGGTATCGGACCGCGGCGGAACCGTAGGTGTACGCGTCCGATCAGACCGGGTCCTCCTGGCCGGCAGGGCGGTCACCGTGCTGCGGGGTGAGTTGTTCGGCTAGCGATCTCAAAGGTCGAGGCGAATGGATAGCGACGAGATTCGAAACGTGGACGGTGAGGCGACGCTGGCCGAAGTCCTGCGGCTGCCAATGGCCCTTCTCTACAAGCACTCGAGCCGGTGCGGGACCAGTCTGCGGGCGATGCTTGAGGTGGAATGCTTCGCACGCGCCGAAGCCGAAATTCCCGTGTACGGGATCGATGTCATCCGACAGCGCAGGATCTCCGGGGAAGCTGCGGAACGGCTTGGCGTAAGACACCAGACGCCGCAGGTCATCCTGATCCGACATGGCAGGCCGGCGTGGCACGCATCGCATTCCTACATCACGGCCAAAGCGCTGTCAGCGGCGACCGCGGAACAGGTCAGCGACTAGCGGCAGCCGCGAAGCGCCGGACGATCTCGCCGGCGTCCTCTATCGACCGGACTCCGGCGACACTCTTCCCCGCCTGCCAGAACTGGCGGCGCCCGGTCTCATCCCGGTTGGCGCGCGCGAGCCGGATTCCCGACTTCACGGCGTAGAAAGAGCGCAACCAGTGTTTCGTGTGCCGGCCGCGCAGGAGACGCCGGGCTACCGGCCCGGCGCGTGTACCCATTGAGTCCACGTAAGGTGTTCGAAGAACCGCGAGGGGAACGCCAGTTACCTTCTCGCTCAATACTACGTCGTCTTCCTCTGCAGCGATGATCGCCTGCTTGTACGCAGCGCTGGCAGAGCACTCGACCGTGGCGATGAACCGCGTGCCCATCTGCACGCCAGCGTATCCCAGCCGCAGAGCCCTGAGGAAGTCACCCTCCGTTCCGATCCCTCCGGCGCACACCACCGGCAGTCCCATGTCCCCCAGCTGGTCCAGCAACGCTTCCGCGGAGTAAGGACCGGCGTGTCCTCCCGCGCGGTCGTTGACGGCGATCAAGCCGTCCACTCCTCCATCCACGGCTTTCTGCGCCCACTTCCTTTCGGTCACGTCGTGATAAACGACTCCGCCCACCTGCCGGGCTCTCTCCACGACCCATGCCGGGTTCCCGAGGGACGTTACAAAGAAGCGAACGCCCTCTTCGAGGGCCACGTCGACCCAGGTAACCATGCGATCCTGGTATCGACGCGACGACTTCTCAATGAGCGCGTTGAACCCGATGGGACGCGAGGTCAACTCTCGAATGTACCGGAGACCGTCCCGGAATTCGTGCCCGTGGACGTACGTCAGCGACACCGGCTGCACGATCCCGATGCCGCCAGCCTCGGAAACGGCCGCCACGAGTTCGGGGTTGCCACACGGATACATCGCGCCGCCGATCAACGGAACGTCGATCCGGGCATCGCGCGTGAGCGCAGTGCTCAGGAGATCGACGCTCACAGCGCGTGGATCTGTCCGGCGCGCGCGACCTCGAAGCCCGCCGCGAGGACCGCTTCCCGTTCCGGGCCATCAGGGTCGAGCACGGGATTCGAGCTGTTCAGGTGTGTGAGAACGATCGACCGATCGGACCTGGCCAGCGAACCCAGGCGCTCCATCGTATCGATGATGAGTGGATGCGGAACCTCCGACTGGTCTCTGCCAGAAAGCTCCGCCGCCGAATAGAAGGTCGAATCCAGGAGGGCGATATCGACCCCGGCGACCACGTCCTCGACCCGCCGATCCCATTGGTCCCAGCGGTCGATGTCCGGTAGGTACAGGAGCGAGCGACGGGGTCCCTCGAATACAAAACCCAGCGTATCGCTGTACTCGCCACGGTGCGGAACCTGTAGAGCGGTCACGCTCAGATCGTCGGCCAGGAGCGTCGGCCGCTCCGGCTCCAGGACCCGTAGATCCAGGCGCCCCTCCTCGACCATGAGGCTCCATGGACCGTTGTTCGCCAGGAATTCGGCCATCAGGGCACTGCAGTAGCATGGAGTCGGCTCGATCCCGAGACCCTCGCGACCGAGAAGAGCCAGGCCCAGGTAGTGTCCGATGTGCGCATGTGTGAGGAGAATCCCCTCGAACGGTCGACGCCGGGAGGCCCGGGCTCGAAAGGCGGCGCCAGGAATGAGATCCATCTGCCGGATCAGGTCGGGTGTAGCGTCCACAAGCCACGCACTCCCAGAATCCGGATTCACGATGCCGAGTGAGGCCACGTAGTGGGGATCATTCCGGGCCCTGTCACACCGCTGGGTGTAACATCCCGCCTGGGGAAGCCCCCCGTCCTGGATCGAGCCGAGCACGATTGCGAGCCATTCGTCTGCTGGCCCCAGGGCCCGAAGCGTCCTGAACCTGGCTCCCAGAGCTCCGCACACGACCGCGACGGCAAAGGCGCGGCGGGTCCACGGACGGTGAGACGCCTGGTCGTGGCCCCGCGTCACGGCTGAGGCTGTCTCATGGCACGAGGGCCCGCGTTCGGACTTCATCCTGGACACGATCGACAAACTCCTGCACCGGCATGACGACCTGTTTCTTCTCCGCGCTCCGGGCCCTCACAGCC
>JAUVPT010000028.1 GCA_030598525.1 Gemmatimonadota bacterium | reverse complement strand
GTACACGGGCGGCTGTTCTCCACTCGTCGGCGGGGGTCCTGCAGGCCCGTCCTGTCGAATCTTCGCGAGACGGCCCGCGAGCCCAATGAACTGGGCCGGCGTAAGAGTCTCCGGCCGCGCCTGCGGGGAGAGCCCGCAGGCCTCCAGGACCCGGTCCACATCGGCTCTCGGAAGATCGTACTCGGGGGCGGACCTGAGAATCCGCCCGAGCTGCTTCCGGCGTCGGGAAAACGCGACGCGTGTGAGGACCCGGAGGGCGGTCAGCATGTCGCCATGCTCCGGATCGGGCCGGGGCTCGATCACGATCACGGCGGAGTCGACAGCCGGCACCGGACGGAATGCGAGTCGCCCTACGCGAAACGCGACGCGCACCTCGGCGCGGGCCTGCACACCGACTGAAAGCGCCCCGTAGACCTTGTTCCCCTCCGCCGCCGTAATGCGCTCCGCCACCTCTTTCTGGACAAGAAGAACCATTCGATCGGGAAGCGGCCGCATATCGAGGAATCGGAAGATGAGCGGCGATGTGATCCCGTAGGGCAGGTTCGAGATCAGAAGGCCCGGACGATCCCCCGGCAGGAGGCCCGCCAGGTCAACCTCGAGAGCGTCCCCGTGCACGACGCGTACGTCCGCCCTGCCCGGGAATCGCGCCGCCAGCTCGGAGGCGAGACGGTCGTCCTTCTCCACCATCACGAGAGAATTCACCTGACCCACGAGCAGGTCCGACAGCTCACCGTGCCCCGGTCCTACCTCGAGGACCGAGTCGTCGGGCCCCGCTCCGAGCTCGGCGACGATCTTGCGTCGGATATTGTGGTCGACCAGGAAGTTCTGACTCAGGGATCGCTTGGCTCGCTCCATCGCCTACTTGACCACCAGTGCCGTTCGATCATCCGCGGCGACCCCGCCTGGGGGTTCGGCGAGCTCGAACACACGATCGAGGACCACCTGGGCGCTGGCGCCGGACTGCTCCATGGCCATTCGGGTCAGGCCCTCGTCCGACCACATGCGGTCGCTCTCGAGGCACTCGCTGATTCCGTCCGTGAACATGAGGAGCATGTCGTGCCCCTGTCTCCACTCGACTTCCTTCTGGGAGTACGCGTCGAACTCGGCGATGCCGAGCGGCGGATTCAAGGCCTCCAGTCGTTGCGCTCCTGTGGCGCTGACCCGGTACGCGTGCGGATGGCCCGCATTCGCGTACTGGATCCTGCCCGCCTCGGGGTCCACCACCGCGTAGCACAGGGTCATGTACATCTCGGTGGACTCGAGCTTGCGGACCAGTTCATGGTGAATCCCACGCAGGACTTCCGACGGCTCTTCCCGCTCGCGCACGGTGATCGAAGCCGCGCTCATGGTCAACGCCATGATGAGCCCGGCAGAGTACCCGTGCGAGCTCACGTCGCCCAACATCACGCCCAGCCGATTCCCGGGAAGCCGGAACAGGTGATAGAAATCGCCGCCTACCGAATCCGCGGGCTCACACCTTCCCGCCACATCGGCCACACCGTCAAAGTCGCCGAGATCGGGCAGCAGCTTCATCTGAAGGTGATGTGCGAGTTCCATCTCGACGAGCATCCGCTCCTGCACCAGGCTCTCGCGCGCCAGTCGATCGTTCTCGATCGCAGCCGCGAGGTGAGCGGCCACGGTGGAAGCCAGGTTGACGTCCGCCTGAGAAAAGGTATCCCTCGTCGCACGTCCCCGTGCCGCGAGCACTCCAACGGGAAGAGTACTCCCATGCAGTGCCGAGTGTCTCAGCGGGACGGCCAGAAGGGTGCGGTCTCCTTCATCCTCCGCCAGACCGCGCCGCCTTCGGATCTGGGCCATCTGCATCTGCATGGCTCTGTCGATCCACTCGCGGGCGCCCGCCGCGGGTTCCGCCGTCAGCTCCGACGCTGCGGTCCCTCCGGCCGCCAGCCGCCGGAGGGTCTCGCCATCCTCCGGCACCCAGACTGCCGCGCAGTCCGCGGAAAGAACGTCCGCCAGGCGCGCCAGCAATCGGCCCGCGGCTCGCTCCAGGTGGATGACCGACCCAAGCGTCTCACCCACCGACGTCAATAGATCGATTTCTTCGTACCGGTCCGCGAGCTCGCCCGAAAAGAAGCGGGCCTCCATCTCCGAGGCCACGAGTCGACTTGCGGACTCGCGGAGCAGTGCCACAAGCCGCCGACCCTCTTCTCCGGACGCGGGGGCCGTAGCCATCCTTATGCGAACGGAGGGCATGACCAGCCACGTGGACTCCGTGAACTCTACCCCGCGCACGTCGCCCAGCGAATCGTGGGCGGTGACCTCGACTGAATCCGACTCGATCACCAGCCGTGAACGGATCCCGGTGAGACGATGGAACGTATCGAGATACTCCTCCAGGCGGTCACTCTTGAGCGGGAGGGCGCCATCCTCGCGCCCTCCGTCGCCGGGGGGTTCGGTCGAATCCGTCACGTCCGCTGGCCGCCGCATCGGCCCCTGGTCGCCGTCCACGGCCTCATTCCCTGAGGGTCAGGGTGATGGAATTGCCGCGGTCGTTGAAGCGCACCTCGTCCGTCAGCGACCGCAGCAGGAAGAGTCCCCGTCCGTGACTGCGCTCCCTGTTTTCGGGGCGCGTCGGATCGAGGATCGCCTGCGGGTCAAAACCCGGCCCCTCATCCGTCACCGTGACCTCGGCGGAGCCCGGGCGCAGCGCGGCCGCGACCCTGACCAGTTTCTGCGGATCTTCCTGGTTTCCGTACAATATGGCGTTCGACAGGGCTTCGCCCACGGCAACCCTGAGGTTAAGCGTCGCTCGGGATCCCGAAAAAGCCAGCCGCTCGCACGCCTCGACGACTTCCGCTACCACCTCTCGAACGAACCGAACGCTGGAGGGAAACTCGAACTGGATGCTTGCGGCCAGCCCCCCTGGACGCCTGGCCCGCGTTCCGCCTTCACCTGCCGCGTGCTTGCGCCACTTCAGCCCAAGTTCGTCCCGATTGATGGGATAGAAGAGATAGTCCCCGCAGCCTGCCGCGAGAGCCGGGATCAGACGCTCTACGGACTCGTTGTCCACGATGGCCACAAGCTCGGTGCGCAGGCCGTAGGCAAGCCGCACGTCGCGTACAGGCTGGCTGGCATCGGCGAGATCGATGAAGGCAATCCCCGGGGCGTCGATGGGCCACTCCGCCCGCTCCGACACCACCTGACAGGACGCGCCCAGCGGTTCAAGTTCCCGGACCAGGCTCTCGGCAACCTCCGCGCGGCCCGAACAGACGAGGGCCGTATCAGGCGAGCCGGACACTCCTCAGAACTCGCCGATGGCCCGGGCACGCGTATCGGCAATCTGGAACAGGGTGTCCAGCTTCGTGAGTTCAAACAGGGTCCGAAGATCCTCGTTCAGCCCCGCAAGGCGCAGCGCTCCACCCGATTCCCGGATCTTCTTGGACAGGCTCACGAGCACGCCCAGACCGCTCGAGTCAATATAGCTGGAGCTCGAGAAATCGATGAGGAACCTGCGATCACCCGCGTCCAACCGCCCGAGCACCGTGTCCTTCAGATCCTGGCGGTTGCCCACGATCAATTCGCCGCCGACCTCAACGATCGTAATCCCATTCATTTCGATGATCGAAAACATTGCAGCCCTCTGTACTCAGTGTGATGGGTATTCCCAGGTTTGTGGCGCCTCCGCCATCAGCGCCGTGATATATGCCATGTGCACGATGTCCTCGGTCGAAGCTCCGCGCGACAGGTCGTTCAGAGGCCCCGCCAGGCCCTGGAGGACCGGGCCCAGCGCATGCGACCCGGCCAGACGCTGAACGAGCTTATAGCCGATGTTGCCGGCGTCGAGGTTGGGAAAGACCAGCACGTTCGCCCGTCCGGCCAACTTCGAGCCAGGGGCCTTCCTTCCGGCCACCTCCGGCACGAGCGCTGCATCCACTTGCAGCTCCCCGTCACAGATAACATCCGGCAGACGCTCCCGAAACTCACGCAGGGCTTCCCTCACGGTTCGGACCGAGTTTCCGTCGGCCGACCCCAGCGTCGAATACGAGAGGAAGGCCACCCTCGGCTCGTCGCCCACGATGAGTCGTCGCGCCCGGCAGGCGGCCTCGGCAATTTCGGCGAGTTGCTCGGCGGTCGGAACGGGCACTACGGCCGCGTCGGTGAAGGTGAGCACGTCGTCCGGCGAGCCATTGCCGGGCACCATGTAGAAGGAACTCGAGACCGTCTGGATTCCGGGAGCCGTGCCGATGATCCTGAGCCCGGCCCGAAGCACATCGGCAGTAGAGCTTCTCGCACCGGCGACCACTCCGTCCAGCCGACCCTTTCGCATCTGGGCGACCGCGAACCGCAGCGTGTCCACCGGCCCGCCCGAGCTGACCTCCGGTAGCAGATCGGCGACTTCCCCTCTCCGACCCGGCGCATACGGGTCCAGCACTTCGACCCCGAGCTCGATCAGGCCGCCGTCAAGTTCCGCCACCGACTCCACGACCACCGGTCGGACCGCTCCTTCCTCCGACAGACGCCGAATCGCATGGGCAGTACGCTTCTCGGTGGCCTCGGGAAAGCCGATCCGAGCGTTCGTCGTTGCCGCCCGCTCCCGCAAACCGGCGAGGAAGCTCACTCGCCCGTCACCGCCGCGCCGTACACCCGCGCCAACTCCCTGAGTACTGGCAGTGGCACGAAGCCCGATACGTCCCCGCCGAGCCGGGCGACCTCCCGGACGAGCGACGAGCTGAGGAATGTGTAGTTGCTCGCGGGAGCCATGAAAATCACCTCGATTTCAGGCCACAGCGATCGGTTCATCAGCGCCATCTGGAACTCGTACTCGAAGTCGCTGACGGCCCTGAGCCCCCTCACGATCAACCGCGCACCCCTCCGCCGGGCGAAGTCGACGAGGAGCCCTTCGAACGGAACGACCTCCACCCTCGGTTCATCGGAGTAGACCTCCCGGGTCAACTCAACGCGCTCGTCAAGCGAGAACGCAGGACTCTTGGCCTCGGAAGCACTGGCGGCGATTGCAATGAGGACGCGGTCCACGAGCCTGAGGCAACGCCGCACGATGTCGTCGTGGCCCAGCGTCAGGGGATCGAATGACCCCGGGTAGATGGCGATCCGTTCGTCAACCATGGGTGGCTCCTTCAATCGGATCCAGGAAGATCGACAGGGCGGTTTCTCCGTAGCGCCGTTGCCAGTCAGGTGCGACCGGGAAATCTACCCCCGATGCGTGCTCCACACACAGGATACCCGCGAATGCAGCCCGACTGAAGGTTGAAACCAGCTGGGCGGCCTCATCTCCGGCGTACGGCGGGTCGGCGAGCACGAGGTCCCATGTGCGCTTCCCGCTGAGCGCGAGGTCCGAGACCACAGTCAGCGCATCCGCCTTGAGCACTTCGGTCCGGGGGGCCACACCGAGAGCTTCAATATTGCGCTTCAACACGATGAGGACTCCCCTGCTTGATTCGACGAAACAGACACGCGACGCGCCCCGGGAAAGTGCCTCGAAGCCCAGGGCCCCTGATCCCGCGAAGAGGTCCAGCACACGGGTTCCCACAACTCGGTCGCCGAGCACGTTGAACCAGGCCTCTCGAACCTCCTCACGTGTTGGCCGGGTCGAGCGCCCCTCCGGCGCCTGGATCCGGCGTCCCCGGAACTCGCCCGCGATGATCCGAAGGCTCACGGATCGGTGGGACGGAAGTCCAGGACTCGGGCCTGCACTTCACGACGCCCGTTCCAACTGTTCTCGGCGATCTCCAGCGCCACATCCATTCGCTCGGAGGATCGAGCCTCTGCGAGTCGACGGCCCATGCCGAAGGCGATCGCCGGAACCCGTTGGCCGTCGCCCACCAGCTGGAAGCGGAGGTGTCCCCCATCGTTGCCCACGCGTGACGGCCGATCGAGGGTCACACCCCGTACCATCAATACCGGTGTCGGATTCCCGGATCCAAACGGGGCCAGGTGGCCGAGCCACCGGAGGAGGTCGTAGCCGAGACGTTTCACGGACACCTCGAGGTCGAGTCGAATCTCCTCGACCGGCTCGCGATCCGACAGGTCACGGCGAGCCATCTCTTGCAGGCGAGTGGCCAGCTCTTCGACGCGTTCCCGTCGGACCGTGAGTCCGGCGGCCATCCGGTGTCCCCCGAAACGCTCGAGGATGGGCTCGCATTCCTGGAGAGCGTTGAACAGATGGAAACCCTCGGTCGACCGTCCGGACCCCCGCCCCACGTCGCCGTCAAAAGAGATGACGATCGCGGGCCTGTGATAGCTCTCTACGAGGCGGGACGCCACGATGCCGAGAACTCCCGGATGCCAGTCGTCTCCCCACAAGACTACGGCGCGATCCTCATCGCGCAGGCGGGATCGGACTTCTCTCTTCACGTCTTCGTACACGCGCGTGTCGGTCAGGCGCCGCTCGGCGTTCTGGCGTTCCAGGTAATCCGCCAGGCGCTCGGCCTCGCGTGGATCACCTGCCAGAAGGAGTCGCAGACCGGCGTCCGCCTCGGCCATCCGACCGACCGAGTTGAGACGCGGCGCGAGACGAAAAGAGATGTCCTCGGCCTCGATTCGGCGGTCAGGCGAGATTCCGGCGCTCGCCAGCAACGAGCGAAGGCCGGTCTTTCGGCTGCGTTCGAGCGCGCGCAAGCCAGCCCGCACCAGGATCCGGTTCTCGCCGGTCAGCGGCATCTGGTCAGCCACTGTTCCCAAGGCGACCAGGTCCAGGTGCTGGTTCAGACTCGGAGCGTCCGCTCCCACCCGCTCGTACAGCGCTGACAGGAGCTTGAACGCCACGCCGACCCCGGCGAGGTCGCGGAACGGGTAGCGACTGCCAGGCAGCATCGGATCGACGACCGCTATCGCCCGGGGAATCTCGCTTCCCGGCCTGTGGTGGTCCGTGACGACCACGTCAATCCCCATCGACGCAGCCTTCGCCACCGCGGCCGAGGCCGTCACGCCGCAGTCCGCCGTCACGATCAACGAGGCCCCTGACTCGGACGCCTTCTTGATCCCCGCATCTGAGAGATCGTAACCGTCTCGCGTACGGTGCGGCACGAAAGCCTCGACACTGCCGCCGAGTTCCCGAAAGCCGAGGGTGAGCAAAGCGGCGGCAGACATCCCGTCCGCGTCGTAGTCACCGTGGACCAGGATCGTTTCGCCGCCCGCTACGGCACGCTCTATACGCTCCACGGCCGGCCCCATGTCCGGCAGGTCGTGGGGCGAATGGACGGACGCGAGATGAGGGCGCAGGAACGCGCGCGCCTCCTCGGAAGAATCAATACCACGGCGAAGGAGGATTCGGCACACGTCGTCGGGGAGTCCAACGGACTCTGACAGGGCCGCGACCCTGTCCTCCCGAAGCGGAAGCGGCATGATCCACCGGCTCGGTCCGGCGCCATGACTCCTCAAGGTTCGGTCGTCCCGGCTCCGGTACAGGGCCGCCCCGTCAGAAATTGCCGCTCGCGGGAGGTCAATCCACAGCGTGCAGGATCACGCCGCACGTCTCGCAAACCACGAGCACCCGACCCGCGCGGATCACCTGCTGTGTCTGGAGCGGGATCGCCGTATAGCAATGGCCGCACACCCCTTCGACGAGCGGAGCCAGCGGACTGTCAGCCCTTCCCCGCCGAACCATGTCGTACATGACGCGGGCCCGCTCGTCGATTCGCAGGGCCCGGTTGCTCCGCCGGTCCAGCTCGATGGCGATCTCTTCGTCCAGTCGCCGGCGCTCCGCATCCAGGTCCTCGAGGCGCTCGCCGTATTCCTGCTGTCGGCTGGCAATATCTCCCTCGAGCTCACTCAGTGCCGAGCGGGCCGTCTCCTGATCCTGCATCGCATCGAGAAGTTCGTCCTCCCCGGCCTCCAGATTCTGTCTCGCGGCATCCACCTCGGCCCGCGCCGCCGTATGCTCGCGCATGTTGTGCACTTCCTGCGCGCGAGCCTGCAACCTCTTGAGGGTCTCCCGTCCGGCCTGGACGGTACGCTCGGCGTGGCGTAGCTCGCCCTCGACTTCCTCGAGACGACCGTTCAGGACCACGGTTTTCTTTTCCAGTTCCTCCAGTTCGGCAACGAGCTGTTCGGACTCGGCCCGCAGGGCAGCGAGCCTGGCCTGCCTGTCAACGATCAGGGCGTCGATCTCCTGCAGCTGCAGGAGACTCTCCACGGTATTGCCTTCCATTTCCTCCCCGTCTTCAGAAAGTCGTATGACCCGGCCCTCAGGCACGGGCCTTCTCAGAATAACGTCGCAGAAAGCTCAGCGGCACACCTGCCCCCCTGAGTTCCCGCGCAACCTCCTCCTTCTCGATCAACAGACTTATGGCCTGATCCTCTTCCGCCAGCTCGAGCTCCCTGTCGATCTGCGTGAGACGGTCCAGCTTGGCCCGATGTACGATGCGCCGCACAATTTCGTCGAACGCCTCCCGCGGATGCACCACCTCGCTATCGTCCTCCTGCAACGCCGTCCACACCAGCGCCGCATCGTCCGACAGGTCCAGATCGCCGTCGGATGCCACCAGCAGCGCCTGATAGATGCGCCTGAGCAAGGCGTCCCGAAAGTGCTGATCCTCGAGTCCGGTTTCGACGGCAACCTCCAGGAGGTCCCTGTCCCTCGCCAGTAGCAGAAGGAGAGAGCGCTCCACGGCGTCGACCCCGCGAGTCTCTTCCGCCGATGGCGAGACACCCGTTGCGGCACGGCTTCCTTCGAGGCCGCGCCGTGGCCTCGCCACGAATCGCTGCCGGGCCACCTCGCTGACCAGCGTATCGCGGCGCACCCCTGTGCGCTCAGCGGCTCTTCCACGATAGATATCCAGCAAAGCCGGGTCTTTCACGGATCGAAGCGTGCTGAGAAGGCCGTCCACGGCGCGCCGCTTCCCCTCGATGCTGTCGAGGTACCCCTGACGCTCCAGGATCTGCAGTTTGCGCTCGAGCACGTCGACCGCATCCCCGATGTATCCCCGAAGCGCGTCTGCACCCTCCCTCCGAAGCAGGGAGTCCGGATCCTCGCCCTCCGGAAAGGTCACGACCATGGGGTGACAACCGGCCGCGAGCAGAACGTCACCCGCCCGGAACGTGGCCCGCAGCCCCGCCGGGTCACTGTCGTATAGAAGATAGACTCGGCCGGAATATCGCCTCAGGAGGTCGGCCTGCTCGGAAGTGAGGGCAGTCCCGAGAGGGGCCACGGCGGTCGCGAAACCACCGATGTGCAGGGACAGCGCATCCATGAAACCCTCGGTCACCAGCGAGTGCTCTTCCCGTCGGATGGCGTGCCTGGCCCGGTTCAGCCCGTACAGCGTGCGGCTCTTATGGAAGATCGGAGTCTCGGGAGAGTTGATATATTTCGGCGCCTGCTCGTCCGCATCGGTCAGCACCCGACCACCGAACGCGATCGGGCGATCACGTAGATCACGAATCGCGAACATCACGCGGTTGCGAAATCGATCGTACGGCTCGTCCGCCCTCTCGCTGGTGGCAAGCAGCCCCGCCTCCAGCAGGTCGTCGTCCCCGATTCCCCGCGAGTGCGCCGCGTCACGCAGTCGGCGCCACCCCTCCGGCGCGAAGCCGAGCCCGTACTCCTCGGCACTGTCCGGATCGACGCCCCTGCCGGTGAGGTATGACCTGGCCGGATCGCCGATTCCCGGGTCGAGCAGCATGGACCGGAACCACTCTTCGGCAAAGGCCGTCACTTCCCGCAGGTGCGCGAACGGGTCTTCCCTGCGCTCGGAGTCCTCGGGAACTTCGACTCCCACCCGCGCCGCGACCTGTCGGACCGCCGACGGAAAGTCGAGGCCGAGATGCTTCATGAGAAAGGAGAAGACATCCCCACCTTCGCCACACACGAAGCACTTGAAGATGCCCCGGACGGGGTCCACCGAAAAATTCGGCCCCTCTCCTCCATGCAGGGGACAGGGGCCTCGGTACGTCTTGCCGGCTCGCTTGAGAGGGACGAACTCTCCACACACCTCCAGGATTTCGGCGCGCTCCCGGATTTCTTGAACCAGCGCGTCGCTAACCATCAGCGTTCGCTGCTCCTTCCGCCGGAGTAGCCGCGGCACACCTCAATATTCCTGTCGTCCTCCGCTCAGTTGATTGCGCTCCCGAACTCGACTACGGTAACCCCTGAGCCCCCTTCCTGGAAACCTCCGAGGCGGTACGTATGGACACGGCCGTCACTGTCCAGGACCCGGGCGACCTCCTGCCGCAGTGCGCCGGTACCCTTCCCATGGATGATACGCAGACTGGGTACGTCGTTGACGAACGCCGCGTCGAGTCCCTGTGACAGCACGCCCTCCACCTCCTCGACACGAAGCCCCCGCATATCGATCTCGGTCGCGGGAGCGATTTCCGGGAGAGGCGAGGCCGAACCGGAGACTCTGTTTCGGGAGACCCGACCCGTAGGCTCGAGGTCCGCCAGTGTCAGAGTGAAGCGCATCCCTCCCGCCTCCAGGACCGCCTCCTGGCCGCGGATTTCGAGCACTTCTCCTTCGACAGCCAGCGAGCGTGAGCGCGCCCCCTCCCCCACGACCAGCGGGTCCGAGCTTGGTATCCGGGGCGGCCGCACCTCGGCGCCCGGCGTCCGACTGTCCCGCAACAACTGCTCGATCCCGGCCCGCGTCTCGCGCACCGCCGCATCGAGGATCGGCGCCTCTGCCGGTGAGGCCGCCGAGGCCGTCGCGGCGATCTGGCGCAGGCGTTCTACCTCGGTCTCTACCGAGCGGCGTGCATCGAGGAGATACTTCTCCACCCGCTGCCGGGCCTCTCTCTCGATCTCCCTCTCCCGTCTTTCGAGCCGCTCGGCAGTCTCGTCCAGGCTCTGCCGGGTCTCGCTCGTGCGATGCGCGGCCAGCCTGGCCTCGACCGCCAGCCTATTCACTTCCGCTTCCCGCTCCTCCAGCTCGCGGAGCAGTGCATCGACCCGCCGTTCTCCCCCGGTAAGCCGGGAGCGCGCCGTCGCCAGGATGTCGTCCGGGAGGCCCAGGCGCCCGGCGATCTCCAGTGCGTAGCTCCGGCCCGGTCGGTCGCGGATCAAGCGGAAGGTGGGCCGCATCGCTTCAGTGTCGAACTGCAGCGATGCGTTGACGATCGACGTTTCCTGCGCCGCAAGATCCTTCAGCTCACCCAGGTGCGTCGTCACCACGGAGAGTCCCCCCTGCCTTGCGAGACGGAGCAGAACGGCCGCCGCGAGCGCTCCGCCTTCCGCCGGATCCGTGTTACCGCCCAGCTCGTCCACCAGGACGAGCGAGCTTCCGTCCGCCGTCTCGAGAATCTGGCGCAGTCCCTCCACCTGCGCGCTGAACGTCGAGAGCGACGCCTGGATCGACTGCTCGTCTCCGATGATCGCATGGAAGGAGCGAAACAGCGGGAAACGAGTCCCCTCCCCTACCGGAGGAATGATCCCGGACTGCGCCATGGCGGAAAGAAGACCGATGGCCTTGAGCAGAACGGTCTTTCCGCCGGCGTTCGGCCCGCTGATCAGCAGAACTCGCTCGTCCGGGTGGAGGTCCAGGTGAAACGGTACCACTGGCTCGCCGGCAGTTTCGAGAAGGGGGTGCCTGGCATCGACGGCACGATAGGCGACGCTGCCGGCCGACCGGTCATCGGTCACAACGACCGGTCGACAGCCTCCGTGCCCGAGCGCGTACCGTGCCCGGGCGTACAGGCTATCAGCCTGGGCCAACGCCGAGAGGCTCTCCTGGAGAGCAGGCGACTGCGGCCGGAGGAGCTCCGTCAGCTCGCGGAGTACGCGCTGAGTCTCACGTAACTCTTCGCGCTCCAGCTCCGCGATCCGGTTCATGGCCTCAATCGCTTCGGGCGGTTCGACGAAGATCGTGCGATGGGTCGCAGATTCGTCGTGGACGATTCCACCCACCTGTGACATGCCTTCGCGCCGTATCGGCACGCAGTACCTACCGGCCCGGAGGGTCACGGAGCCGTCCGTCACCTGGAGGCGCTCCGGAAGATGCATCACATACCGGTCAAGAGGACGCACCAGGGCGTACCGGCGGCCGCGCAGCGATTTCCGAATCCGGCCGAGGTCCG
>JAUVPT010000249.1 GCA_030598525.1 Gemmatimonadota bacterium | reverse complement strand
GGACAGCGATCTCTCAGCTACGATTACTCGGACTCGCAGGAAGATCTCCAACTCGAAGCCGGGGGGAGAGTCGTCCACCCCAGGTTCGGTGACGGGCAGATCCGCTCGATCACCGGCGAAGGCCGCTTGGCGCGTGCCGAGATCGAATTCACGGATGGTGTCCGCCGCAAAGTCATGGTCGCGCACGCCGGACTCCGCCCGGCGTGACCCTACCTGGCCAGGAGGAATCGTGAATGAGAGGCTCATGGCGCTGCCCCGACGGGCGTGGTGGTTGGGAGCTGTCGTGATGGTGGTGCTCGCGGGCGGGTGTGGGGAACCCCCGGCTGACCTGGTTCTCGTTGCCGGAGAGGTGTGGACGGGTGATGCGGGTAATCCGTGGGCTACCGGGATTGCGGTGGTGGACGGGGCGATCGTGGCCGTCGGCCCGGAGGACATGATCCGGGGAATGGTCGGTAGGGACACCCGGGTGATCGAACTCGATGGCCGCTTCGCGATGCCGGGCTTCATAGACACTCACACCCATTTCCTGGACGGGGGGTTTCGTCTGTCCACCGTGGACCTTCGGGACGCCGACAGCCCTGAGGAGTTCGCCCGTCGGCTGGCCGAATACGCCGAGGGCCTGGAGGAGGGCGAATGGATCCTCGGTGGCGACTGGGACCACGAAATGTGGGGCGGAGAGCTTCCGGATCGGTCCTGGATTGACCAGGTCACACCGCACAATCCGGTGTTCGTCACGCGTCTCGACTGGCACATGGCACTGGCCAACACTCGAGCCCTCGAGGTTGCTGGGGTGGCGGCGGGCGTCGCCTCGCCGCCTGGCGGTGAAGTCGTTCGGGATGTGGCGGGTCGGCTGACCGGCGTCTTCAAGGACGAAGCCATGCCGTTGGTTGCGGCGCACATACCGCGGCCCACAGAGGCGCAGCGTGACACGGCGCTCGTCGAGGCCATGAAGCACGCGGCGTCTCTGGGCGTGACGGGTGTCACGGATATGGGCTCTTGGGCTGACCTGGCGACCTATGAACGCGTCCACCGATCCGGCGACCTCACGCTGCGAGTCTACGCCTACGTGCCCCTGTCCACAGTCGATCGGCTGGTGCGCCGCGTCGAGATGGCCGGGATGGGAGACGAGTGGCTTCGTATCGGGGGGCTCAAGGGCTTCGTGGACGGATCCCTCGGATCCGGAACGGCCCTGTTCGAGGAGCCCTACACCGACGAACCGGACAACTCGGGACTGTTCGTAACTTCCTTCGAGGAACTGAGGAGCCAGGTCGTCAAGGCCGAAGCCGCCGGGTTGCAGGTCGCGATCCACGCTATCGGCGACCGTGCGATCCGCATGCTGTTGGACCTCTATGAAGAGACCGAAGGGGAGTACGGCCCGAGGGACCGGCGATACCGCATCGAACACGCCCAGCATCTCGGTGCTGCCGATGTCGACAGGTTCGCGCGCCTCGGCGTGGTGGCTGCGATGCAGCCCTATCATACCATCGACGACGGGCGCTGGGCCGAGCGGCGGATCGGTGAGGATCGTGCCCGGCTCGCCTATGCGTTCCGATCGCTCCTGGATTCGGGCGCCGTCGTCGCGTTCGGCTCTGACTGGACCGTGGCGCCTCTCGATCCTCTGCTCGGGCTGTACGCCGCGGTTACCCGGCGCACCCTGGACGACGCCAACCCGGGGGGCTGGGTGCCGGAGCAGAAGATCGACGTGGAGAGCGCTCTGAAGGCCTACACTGCATCGGCGGCCTGGGCTGGTTTCACAGACCAGGAGGTGGGGACTCTAGCGCCGGGCCGGTTGGCCGACGTAGTGGTGCTGAACGAGAACCCTTTTGAGGTCGATCCCGACCGGCTTCTCGATGTCAGAGTAGACCTGACGATCGTGGGTGGAAGGGAAGTCTACTCGCGTCCATAGGCCGTCAGCCGAAGATCTCGTCCAGCTCGGGTGGGGCCGTCGTCCCGCTCTCCCGAATCGCGCGTTCCACGGAATCAATGGCCTCCCGATTCGCTGCGCCCCGCTCCTCCCACAGTCGGGTGGCTCCGGACGGAAGGGGGAAATGGTCGTCCGCGGTGGCCCTGATCGCTTCAGGGCTCGGCCAGCGCTCAGAAAGGAGCACGCGTCGGCGGATCTTCTTTGCGTCGTTCAGGCTCTGGTCTCCGATCGGATCCTGCGTTGCCGCGCGTGACAACTCATCTCTGAGCAGGAAGTCGGCCACCATCTCGAAACCGTGCCGCTGGTAGTGCACCACTTGCGTCGGGTCCAGGTCCCAGCGCGAGTTGTCGATCACCGTGTCGAAGATCGAATGCCAGCTCTCGTTTCCCGATATCCGGATCATCCCGCGGAATATCCTTCGGTTCGTCGAGAACGTGAACAGAGTACTGGACAAGACCCTGTGAAACAGGGCGTCGGTTCTCGAGTGGTCGAATTGAGTGACGATCCAGCGGGCCAGTTGAGCGTACTCCGGTCCCACGTCGACATCCATTCGGTGTTCCCAATACGAATGGCCGAGCGCCCGCGTGGAAGGGGTCAGGGTCAGCATCCTGGGCACGAACGTATTGTGAGCCAGGGAGTCGGCAGCAAGGTGGCACAGGTATCCGGTCATGGCGGAACGCAGGCGCTCATCGTCTCCCGCTGCCCGGTGGATTTCGCGTGCCACGTGCCAGTGATGGCAGTGCCGTCCGACCGGCGCGTACTTCTTGGCCATCGAGATATCCGCTGCCAGGCTTCCGTACAGAAAGTCGATCGGATACCGGGCAATGACGGCGGCGATGGATTGGGGAAAGAGATCAAGCGACCGAAGGATCTCGATCCCGATCTGGGTGTGAGTGGCCGGGCCCCAGGCAAATGCCGTGTCGGGGACAAGGAGCAGCAGCGCCGCCGCCACGACGACGCTTCCGACGAGTGTTCTGCCGTTCAACCCAGTCGCCTGCGCTCCGAGCGAGACGATCTTCGTCGTTTCCTGCCTCGACCGCCCAGTCTGAGCGCACGCATGATAGCTGCTGTCGAGAAGAACGTCTCCTCCGCTTCTTCGACGGCCACCTCGAGAAGGGCGTTGATCTCGGACACGCGGTCTTCCGCCAGCTCCACCATGCTCTCCACTGAACTCGTCGCGCGTATGACGGTCCGGTCGATTCGCTCAACATCTTCGACCAGGGACGTCGTCACGGTGCCGACCTGATCCAGCACCTGCTGTGACTGATCGAGCACGGGGAGCGCCTTACGAAGGAACTCATCCGTCACTTCCTCGATCTGGCGCACTCCCTTCAACAACCGGGGCAGCAGCGCAAGCATGCCGAAAATGGCGATCAAGCTGGCCACGATCCAAAGGATCAGCGACAGGATGACCAATATCTCGTAGAAGGTCACCGAACCTCCCGGTTCCATGAGGGGGACGATCGATTCAAGATGCCCCCAAAGCCTCCGTCGGACAACTTTCAGGTGTCCAGGGCCGCACGATACGGGCCAGCGGTCCGATGCCGGCGCAAGGACATTCCGGCGCGCGCAGCCCGCTCACGCATGCGTGCGCTCATAGCGCGCGATGTGGTCGATCGCCGACGCTGGATCATCGCACCTGCGCAACCCTTCCACGAACGCCGGATCCCTTCCGAGTCGGGCGATTCGCGCGAGCAGTCGCGTATGGTGGCTGGCCCGGTCGGGGGGCGAAAGGAGCACGAAGAACACGTGGACGGGCTCCCCGTCCATCGACCGGTAGTCTGCCCCCTC
>JAUVPT010000299.1 GCA_030598525.1 Gemmatimonadota bacterium | reverse complement strand
ACGACTCGACAGGGCAAGCCACCCGCCGAGGACCAACATCAAGGTCCCGGCCAAAGCCAGGATCCCGGAGGGCCAGCGCCGTGCGAGCGGGGCCGAAACGATCTGATTGATCTCACCTGGCTCGGGGTCCGAGGTCTTCTGCATTCCCTCCGGTCCCGTCTCGAACGCCCAGGCCAGGACGAGCGCGATCGGGAATCCGAGCAGGCAGACCAGTGCGATGCCGCGCACGAAGGAGTCCGGCAACTCCATGGCGGGCACGAGGATATCCGCCACCTGCAGGACGCCGAAACACACGGCGCCGTACACGGCGGCGACCTTGAAGACCTTGCGCCGCTTGAGCTCGGCGAACAGACGCTGATAACCGTGGGTCTCGGACATCGCCCAAGATCGACCCTCGGTGCGTGCCGTGGCAAGCCGTTGCTCCCCTCTCCCGGAACCCTCGTACTGAATTCCCACTTTCCCACTTTCTGTCGAGGGAGGTGAGCGGAGGGTCGGACATCAGGCTTCAGAGCCGCCGAAACTCGATTGGAGAAAGCGGCGTAGGGTTCTTCGTCCGGCAGGATTCAAGGGAAGGTGAGGAGGGGTCGCATGTCCGGTTTCATCCGAGAGGTCCGACGAACCGCGAGGTCTCTGGCTCGGAGTCCGCTGTTCACCGTCATCACGGTGGTTACCCTGGGCGTCGCGATCGGCGCCAACTCGGCCATCTTCAGCGTCGTCAACGGGGTTCTTCTGCGTCCCCTTCCCTATCCCGAATCCGATCGCCTGGTCGTGGTCGGGCACACGGCACCGATCGCCGGCTTCCCGGAGGTGCCCCAGGCCACCGGGACGTACGTGCTGTACCGGGACGAGGCCACGACGATCGAGGGCCTGACCATGTTCTGGGATGGCACCGCGAACCTGACGGGTACCGGTCAACCCGAGCAGCTGTCGGCTGCGGGCGTTACCGGCACGTTCTTCGACGTGCTTCGCACTCCCCCTGCCTTGGGCCGTGGATTCACCGAGGAGGAGCTTCTCCCAGACGGCGAGGCGGTCGTAATCCTCAGTCACGGGTTGTGGCAGCGCCGGTATGGAGCTGCTGAGGACGTGCTGGGCCAGACCATTATGATTGACGGAGAGAGCCGGCGCGTCGTCGGCGTGACGCCGGCCGGGTTCGACCTTCCCTACGACTCCGATGTCGAAGTCTGGCTCCCGATGGTCATCGATCCGGAGGATCTGACGACCGGCAACTATAGCTTCGTCGGAATCGGAAGACTCAAGCCAGGGGTGACGGTAGAAGCAGCGTACGAGGACATTCGACGCCTGACGCTTCAGATTCCAGAGCGATACCCGGGAGACCTCATCACACACGAGATGATGGAGCAGTCGGGCTGGGACGCCCGCGTCGTGCCGTTGATCGCAGACGTGACCGATGACGTGAACCGGGCGCTGTGGATCCTCCTCGGAACCGTGGGCGTGGTCCTCCTCATCGCGTGCGCCAACGTCGCAAACCTGTTCCTGGTGCGAGCCGAAGGGCGCCAAAAGGAAATCGCTATCAGAAGCGCCCTGGGAGCCGAACGCGGAGCCCTCGCTCGGGGTTTCCTGCGAGAGAGCACCGTCCTCGCGCTGGCCGGCGGAGTCCTCGGACTTCTTCTGGCGTTCGGCGGCATCAAGATGCTGGTGGCCCTGGGGCCCGAGGGCATACCGCGACTGGAAGCAATTCGAGTCGATGCGGGCGTCCTGCTGTTCACGCTCGGCCTTTCCGTAGCAGCCGGTGTCCTGTTCGGACTCGCACCCCTCCTGCGGCACACAAGGCCCGACATCGCCGGGGCTCTGAAGGAGGGTTTCCGCGGCACCACATCCGGACGCCGCGGCGTCCGCGCCCGCACGGTCCTGGTCTTCGGGCAGGTGGCGCTGGCGTTCCTTCTCATGGTCGGGTCCGGATTGCTCGTGAAGAGCTTCTGGCACCTGAAGAACGTCGATCCCGGATTCGAGGCGGAGAACGTCCTCACACTGCGTCTCTCGCTGCCGGACACCCCGTATGATGAAGTGGAGCCAGCCGTAGCGTTCTACCAGCAACTCATTGATCGGGTGAGCGAGATCCCGGGCGTCGAGAGTGCGAGCGCCGTCAGCAAGCTGCCGCTTCGGTCTCACGGTGAGAGCCACAGCGGCGTATTGATCGAGGACCGCCCGGTGGAACCCGGATCGATGCCTCACGTGGCCCTCTCGATTATCGTGGCGCCCGACTATTTCGAGACCTTGGGAATCCGCCTGCTCGAAGGACGACTGGTGGAGCGATCCGATATTACAGCCTCCACCGGAGCTGTGGTGGTAAATCGTGCGTTCGCTGACCACTATTGGCCGGGAGAAAGCGCGGTCGGCAAGCAGGTGTGGCCAGGCATAGCGCAGGACATGGAGGAGAGCGAGAACTTCGCGTGGCTTCCGGTGGTGGGTGTGGTGGACGACGTCCGCAGCCTGGGGCTCGACGAGGAGATCCGCCCGATCATCTACTATGCCTTGGCCGGACCGAGAGAGAACTATCGGACAGGCATGAGCCTCGTCGCCAGGACGACGGTCCCACCGACTTCCCTGGCCCCGGCGATCCGAGACGCCGTGTGGTCGATCGACCCGAACGTTCCAATCACGGGCATCGAGCCGATGGAACGCGTGCTGCGAGATGCCACCTCCCGCGCCGCCTTTACCATGCTCATGCTGGGGATCGCGGCCGGTGTGGCCCTTCTGCTCGGAGCCGTGGGCCTGTACGGGGTGATCAGCTACGGCGTGACGCAGCGCAGGCAGGAGATCGGCGTGCGCATGGCGCTGGGGGCCCCGGCAGGACAGGTACGTGGAATGGTCGTACGGCAGGGAGCGATCGTGGCGGGTGTCGGACTCGCGGTGGGCTTCGTGGCCGCAATCGGACTCACGCGTCTGATGGAGGCCCTGCTGTTCGAGGTGTCCCCCACTGATCCGCCGACGTTCGGCTTCGTGGTGGCCCTGCTATTCGTGGTTTCGATCATCGCGAGTTGGATCCCGGCCCGTCGGGCCGCGTCTGTGGATCCGGCGATCGCGCTCAGGGCCGAGTAGGAGGCTCGCCTCAGGTCCCGGCGATTACCGCGGCGCTCGACGCCGCGGTGGTCGCGGCGATGACTGCCGCCTGCGCGGCCTCGACCGCAGCCTTCGTGGCCTCACCCACGAGGT
>JAUVPT010000210.1 GCA_030598525.1 Gemmatimonadota bacterium | reverse complement strand
GGTCGAACATGCCACCGTGGGAACCATCCAATCGGGGGACAGTCAATGATCGGATCCGGCGCGAAGCGCGCCGTCCGGAAGGTGCGGCGGATCTTGCTGGGAAGTCCCCTTTACGTGCGACACAGGTCTGACGCGATCAACGTCTATCACTGCTGCGTCCCGAGGACCGGAAGCCAGTGGATTCGGGCGGTCCTGAGAGACGAGAGAGTCTACAGATACTCCGGTCTCACGTACTACAACTACCTGACCAGATTCCCCGAGCACTTGGATTTGCGGAGAATGACCGCGCGGCTGGAGACCGAGCCTTTTCCTCCCGGTCGCATCGCGAGTCCGCTCTACTTTGATTTCGAGAGCTTCGCCTCGATACCGAAGCCCGAAGTGTACCGGGCGTTCTTCATCGTCAGGGATCCGAGAGATCTCGTCGTGTCGTGGTACTTCTCGATGAAGAAGACGCACGAGCTGATCGGCAGAGTCGAGGACTGGCGTCGAGAGCTGAACAGGCTCTCAAAGACGGAGGGACTTCTCTACTCGATCCGCACCATGGACCAGGAGTCGGAGATCTTCCAGACCATGCGGTCGTGGGCCGACGCGGCCAGCCGGGACCCGAATGTGCTCGTGATCTCGTATGAGGAGCTTACCGGGCCTGGAAGCCGTGAATCTTTCCGGCGCCTGTTTGACCATTGCGATATTCGATTGCCGTCCGGCCACCTGGAGCGTCTCCTCTCGGACCATTCGTTCGCCCGGAAGACTGGCCGGCGTCCCGGTCAGGAAGATACCGGGTCTCAAATGCGAAAAGGTGTGTCAGGTGATTGGACGAACCATCTGGATGGTCAAATGCTGGCCGACCTGGATACGGTAGCGGGAGACCTGGTCGAGCGCTTCGGACATACCACCGACCGCGGCCAGGTGGAAGCATGAAGAACGAAGCAGTGCCATCCGTGACCGTAGCGATTCCGGTATACAAACGGATGCAGTTCCTCCCGAACGCGCTCAGGTCCGTGGCGGCCCAGGACTATCCGAACATCGAGCTTCTCGTGTCCGACAACGGAGAGAACGGTCCCGAACTCCGTGAACTCGTGGCCGAGCACTATCCGCATCCCTTCTCGCTGCGCCGGAACGATACGACCGTGTCCATGTCACGTCACTTCAACCAGCTCGTGGAGACGGCGACCGGCGACTTCTTCGTGTTGCTGTGCGATGACGACGAGATTGGCCCGGGTTTCATTTCGTGCCTTGCTGAGGTCCGGGCAGCAGATCCCGAGATCGGGGTCGTCGTACCGCACGTCGAGTTGATGAACGAATCGGGCGGACCGGTAACGGCCGAGGAGGAGCGAGACCTGCCATACTCGCGCCTGGATCCGGACCGTCTTCCGCCGAGTATCATGACGTGCCTGGAGTTTGTCCGCCTGTGGGTAGACGGCCGGCGCCAATTCCTGACTTTCGTCACCACGATGGCGCGCACGCATGAGGTCACGAGTCTGGGTGGCTACCCTGACATGCCCACGGGAGACGATGATGCCGTGGCGCTTCGTCTGGCCCTGGGTCGCAAGGTGGCGTTCTGCAAGGAGGCCGCATTCCGTCTTCGCGCCTACGGTGCCAGTGAAGGGCTCGCGATGTCCCCGTGGGAGCTTGCATCGGACATCAAGGTTTGGCTCGAGTTCCTGGATTCCGATCCGGCGCTGCGGGCCTTCGCCGTCGAGAACCCACAGGAGTGGCCGGAGATCCGTCGCCTCATGGCGGAGAAAGCATGGCGGACGTACCGCCACCGCTGGAAGACAATGTATCGTGGCAGACTTCCGTTCCTCGAGTGGCTGCGCGCTGGCTTTGCCCTGCCGTTCATCCCGGAGTACTACCGCTGGCTCTTTGGATACCTCTTGAGACAGGGGCTCTCCAATACGAAGCGTATGGTGAGGGGGCGTGCATGAACATTCTTGGAATCTCGGCGTTTTTTCACGATTCTGCAGCGGCGCTGATTCGCGACGGTGAGATCATTGCCGCGGCCCAGGAGGAGCGATTCACGCGTCGCAAGCACGATGACCGATATCCCGGAAAGGCCGTTGCCTTCTGTCTCGAACAGGGATGCATGTCACCGGCCGACGTGGACGCCGCTGTCTTCTTTGAGAGGCCTCTGCTGAAGTTCGAGCGCCTCCTGGAGACGCACCTTTCGGTGTCGCCCCGCGGGTTTGAACCTTTGCGCAGGGCCCTGCCGCTGTGGGCACGACAGAAGCTCCACCTTCCCTCGCTGATTCGAGATCAGCTCGGTCGCGGATTCAAGGGTGAGATCTACTTCACGGATCACCATGAATCCCATGCGGCGAGCGCGTTCTTTCCATCACCGTTCGAGGAAGCCGCCATTTTGACGCTGGACGCGGTAGGAGAGTGGGCAACCGCGTCCATCGGAGTCGGGACAGGGAATCGGATTGAGCTGACCCACGAGATGCAGTTCCCGCACTCTCTCGGGATGCTCTACTCTGCCTTTACGTACTACACCGGATTCAAGGTCAATTCAGGTGAGTACAAGCTGATGGGGCTCGCTCCCTACGGTGAGCCACGCTACGCCGACCTGATTCGGGAGACGATTGTTGACCTGCGCGATGACGGTTCGATCTGGCTCGATATGTCGTACTTCGACTACTGCCACGGACTCCGGATGACGTCGGACAAGTTCCACCAGTTGTTCGGCGGGCCACCCCGAGAGCCCGAGAGCATGCTCACTCAGAAGGAAATGGACCTGGCGGCGTCAGTCCAGGCGGTCACGGAGGAAGCCGTGCTTCGCTCGGCCCGCTACGCCCACGAAGTGACCGGGAAGTCCAACCTCGTGATGGCAGGGGGTGTGGCCTTGAACTGCGTCGCGAACGGACGGCTGCGCCGCGAGGGTCCGTTTGACGAGATCTGGGTTCAACCGGCGGCGGGAGACGCCGGGGGCGCTCTGGGAGCCGCCCTCCAGGTCTGGCACTGCGTGCTGAACAACCCGCGGCGGCCCCTTGCCGGCGACTCCCAGCGGGGCTCGTTTCTCGGACCACGTTTCGAGAACAGTGATATCGAGCTGTTCCTCGACTCGCTTGGAGCCCGCTATCGCCGGTTGGACGATGAAGCCGAGCTTCTGGACGAAGTGGCCGGCCTGCTGGACGAATCGAAGGTCATCGGGTGGTTCCACGGCCGGATGGAGTACGGACCGCGCGCCCTCGGAGGCCGCAGTATCATCGGAGACCCGCGTTCGCCCGAGATGCAGGCCGTCATGAATCTGAAGATCAAGTTCCGGGAGTCGTTTCGTCCATTTGCCCCATGCGTCCTCAGAGAACACGTACACGAAGTGTTCGAGACTCGGCCTGAGGAAGATTCTCCCTACATGCTCTTCGTCGCTCCCGTTCATGAGGACTGGCGCGTGGATCTCAGCGCGGAGGATCAAATCAAAATGCAGGACCCGGACCTCCGCACCCGGGTTTCCGTGGCTCGTTCCCGCATTCCAGCGATCACGCACGTCGACTACTCGGCTCGCATACAGACCGTCGATGCCGAACGCCACGGGCGTTACCACCGCATGATGAAGCGTTTTCACGAGCTGACCGGTTGCCCCGTGATCGTCAACACGAGCTTCAACATCCGTGGCGAGCCGATCGTGTGCACCCCGGAGGATGCGTTCCGCTGCTTCATGGCGACCGACATGGATGCACTCGTTCTCGAGGACTTCGTCCTGCTCAAGAACGAGCAGCCCGCGGGCCTCGCGCCGGATGTGGAAACGTACCGCTCGCAATTCGGTCTCGATTGATGGGTGCCAGGGCCTGGTGCCGTGACCGGCTGCTGACGGCCGTGAGCCACGCCCGCCCGACGACTCCCGTGTTCGTGTGGGGGTGCCACCGGTCTGGCACCACGATGCTTCTCCGGCTCATGAAGCAGTCTCCCCGGTGTACGGTCTACCACGAGAACAATGAGCGGGCGATGCGGGAGGACTCTCGACCTCGGGATAAGGCTGTCGAGCCGGATCTAATCCGAACTGAGCAGAGAGTGTTTCCTGTCTTCAAGCCGTTGAATGGTGCGCAGCACGCAAGGAACCAACTGGGACTTCATCCCCGGGCGACAGGGCCGTGGATCTACCGTGATTACGGCGACGTCGTGAACTCAATGTTGGAGAAGTGGGGGGAGAGTCAGACGTTGACCTACACGGCCATCGCTCGGGGGGCGGAAGATGCTGGCAAGCTCGATCCGGAAATAATGAGAGATGTATGGATC
>JAUVPT010000220.1 GCA_030598525.1 Gemmatimonadota bacterium | reverse complement strand
TCACCCTCGGCTCCTGGGCCAACGAGGCGCTTGGCGAGGACGGCCTGGTCCCGGGGAACTACGTGCTCGTCGTCGAAGGAAACGTCGAGGCGTCGCACGAGATCGCGGCGTTCAAGGACCTGGATCGCTGGATCGAGGACGTGGAAGGCTCGGGCGTCAACGGCCAGCTCATATATTGGAAGGACGTCGAGTCCGAATTCCTCGGCCCGACACGTAACGTCGAGGTGTGGCTGCCGCCGGGATACGATCCCGATGGGTCCGCTCGTTACCCCGTCCTCTACATGACTGACGGCCAGAACCTGTTTGATCCCCGCATCGCGAATACAGGTGTGGACTGGGGCGTCGACGAGTCGATCGTCCGGCTCATGGAGAAGGGCGTCATCCCGCCGGTGATTGTCGTCGGTGCCTGGAGCACGGACGAGCGGGGGCCGGAGTACTCGCCGTGGCACGGCGCGCCAGATTACGCGCGGTTCCTCATCGAGGAGCTGATGCCGCGCGTAAACGCGGAGTTCCGCACCGCGACGGGCCCCGAATACACGGCCGTCATGGGATCCTCCATGGGGGGGCTCCTGTCGTTCTACCTCGTCACGAACCACCCGGACGTGTTCAGCTCCTGCGGCTGCGTGTCGACCCACTTCCCGCTGTCCGAAGCGCAGTGGGGAGAGGTGCTCGGACTCGGCGTCGGGGAGACTCCGGACGAGACTCCGTACATCGTCCGCGACATCGCAGCTGGGCTGACCGTGCCGGAGGGCGTGCGGTACTGGTTCGATTACGGCAGCGAGGGGCTCGACAGCGAGTACGGACCCACGCACGTCGCCGTGCGCGCGTGGCTGCTGGAGCAGGGTCTTGTCGAGGGTGAGGACTTCGTGATCCGGGAGTTCGAGGGAGCCGACCACAACGAGGCCTCCTGGCGCGCCCGACTGGATGATCCGATGACGTTCCTGTTTGGCCCACGAGAATAGCGAGAGGCAGTCGGGGCGAGGCGCCGCTTCCGATTCTAGAATACACATTATCTTGGCATGATTAGAGTCATATGATAAAGCATTTTACAAAATACCTACTCTGTTTCGGGGAAGCTATCTTCCTGTTCTCGTCATGCGCTCCACGGGCGGTAGAAACGCAAGCTGCCGACTGGCGCGAAAGTGGCGTCTGCTACGAGATCTTCGTGCGCTCGTTCTATGACAGCGACGGCGACGGGGTGGGCGACCTCCAGGGCCTGATACAGAAGCTCGATTACGTGAACGACGGCGATCCGCGGGGCGGCACCGACCTCGGAGCCAACTGCATCTGGCTCATGCCGGTCGCCGAGTCGCCGAGCTACCACGGGTACGACGTCACTGACTACTACACGGTCAATCCAGACTACGGAAGCAACGAGGACTTCAAGCAGTTCACAGACGCGGCCCACGAGCGGAGCATCCGGGTCCTCGTGGATATGGTGATCAATCACACGTCGAGCCAGCACCCGGTCTTCCAGGAATCCGTGAGCGATCAGGACTCCGAGTACCGGGACTGGTTCCGGTGGTCCCCTTCCCCGGGACCGGACAACGAGTACGGTGACAGCAACTGGCGCGAAGCATCGGAGGGTGAGGGCTACTATTACGGCTTCTTCTCCTCCCGCATGCCGGACCTCAATTGGGAAACGGAGGCCGTGCGCGAAGAAATGAAGAAGGCGGCGTCGTTCTGGCTCGATGACATGGGAGCTGACGGCCTTCGCCTCGATGCGGTCCGGCACCTCATGGAAGACGACGAAGGCCGCTCGACCAACGTCGCGCGGACGCACGACATGCTGCGGGAGTACGGCGAGTACGTGCGGGAGGCTCATCCCGGCTCGTACACCGTCGGGGAGGTGTTCAACGGCGGTGAGGAATTCCTTGCCTACTACCCGGATCAGCTGGACGCATACTTCGCCTTCGGAGTGTCCGACGCGATCCTGGACGCGGTGAAGTCGGGATCGGCAGCCGGGTTCTACGATGAGCTGCTCCGGCTGCAGGAGACCGTCCCGAACGACCGTTACGCCCCGTTCCTCCGCAACCACGACCAGACTCGCACGCTCACCGTTCTCGAAGGAGACGTCGCGCGGGCAAAGCTGGCCGCTTCCCTTCTCCTCACCATGCCTGGCGTGCCTTTCGTCTACTACGGCGAGGAACTGGGCATGACAGGGGACAAGCCGGACCGCCGCCTCCGAACACCGATGCACTGGGAGCTTGGGCCGATGGCCGGCTTCACGACGGGCGAGCCGTGGGAGCCCCTGCAGGCGGACTCGCTTACGGCCAACGTCGAGGCGCTGGCGGGAGACGCAGGATCGATCCTGAACCACTACCGTGAGTTGATTCGCCTGCGCAGTTCCTGCCCGGTGCTGGGCGCGAATGCCGAACTTGTCCCGCTGGAGACGAGTTCACCGGCAGCGGTGGCATTCCTCAGGCAGCAGGTGGATGGCGCCGCCGTGGTCGTAGCGAACCTCGGAGACGAGCCGTTGGCGGGCGTTACGTTCTCCGCCGAGAAGTCGGCGATCCCACCGGGGGTCGACTACATGCCGCAGGTGGTCCTGGGAGAAGGACCCGTGATACGGCTGCTCGAAGTCGGAGAGAACGGCGGATTCGAGGACTTCTCGCCCCTGGAGACGTTGGAGCCGCTCCAGGCGTACGTCCTCGCGCTATCGGCGTGCCGCTGAACGGTCCCTACGCACCGGCGTCAGCCAGGTCCAGTCCGGAGTCCGCTACTTCCAGACCCGCGGCTCGCAGACCCAGGAAGTAGCGATCAAGTACGGCTTGGTCGGGAACCCACTTCTTGAACTCCGTATAGCCCCGTTCGGCGAACGCCGGGTAGACCGTGAGGAGCTCATGGACGGCGTCCCGGCCTACGTCCAGTTGTCCGAGCAGGCCTGCGGCCGCACCGACGGCCACATGTGTCGCGTAGTAACCCGGCATGTTCATCGCCTGGGCTGCGGCCAGCGCCTCCGCGTACTCCTCCCGGGCGAAGTGCCGGTAGAAGATCCCGAACCGGTACCAGCCCGGGTGGTGCGGGTTCAGCGCCAGCGCCCTTCTGATCAGCTCCGTGCCTTCCTCCAGGTCTCCTGCGTAGCTACGCAGGATGCCCATGAAAGCCACGGTGTTTCCGTCGCGGCCGTTGATCTGCACGGCCCGGTCAGCGGCGTTTCTGAAACGGCCGAAGTCGCGGCGGAAGAAATGCGCCTGGGCAAGAGCGTAGTAGGCATGCTGGCACGCCTTGTCGATGTCGGCAGCACGCCGACCGGCCGCAAGCGCCCGGCCCAAGGAATCCGGCTTCACGTTGTAGTCGTGCTTGTGTTCGTCACAGTACATGATGGACAGGCAGGCCCATGCATCGGCAGAATTCGGTTCGACCTCCACAGCGCGTTCTAACGCCTCTCGGACCCTGAGGTGCAGCTCCGGGGTGATGATCTGCATGTAGTCGAACATCAGGAAGACTGCGTCCCGAGCGTTCAGCTGGTCGATTGGCTTGTCCCTGACGGATGCGACGATCTGGCGAATCAGAACGCCTTGCTGGTCGGCCACCGTGGCCACGATTCGATCCGTCAGATCGTCCTGCACCTCGAACATGTTTGAGACTTCAATGCTCGAATCGTACGAGTCCGCCCAAAGGTGACTGCCCGACAAGGCGTCAATCAGCTTGACCCCTACTCGCACCGTCTGCCCGGCCCGGCGAAGCCTCCCTGAAAGCAGATATCGCGCTCCCACGTTGCGGGCGATCAGTCTTGGATCCGTGTCGCCCGAGGCCGGCTCTCCGCCGCTGACCACATCGAGGTAGGTGAAACGCGTGAGCCCCGCGGCGATGTCCTCCGTGAGCGCCTCCGCCAGCGCCACCAGGTCCGGATCATCGGAGGCTCGGATCGGGAGCACGGCGATCGCCATTTCCGACTGTCCGGGCTTCGATTCCGTATCCTGCTTCACGACCGGAGCGGGGTCATCGGCGGGCGGCACCTCCTCCGGCCCGCCCACCACTTCC
>JAUVPT010000169.1 GCA_030598525.1 Gemmatimonadota bacterium | reverse complement strand
GGGGCCCGTGGAACTACGTGCACGCGGAGGGCCGACCGGCGACGACGCCGGCGGACCGCCAGGGTGCGACACGACGAGTCGTGAGCCCCGGGTATTTCGAGGCCATGGGTGTTCCGCTTTTGCGCGGGCGCACGTTTGACCGCACCGACGGCGTAGACGACGCCCCGCCGGTGGTAGTGATCAACCGCAGCCTCGAAGAACTCTTCTTTCCGGGTGAAGACCCGGTGGGCCGCTCGATCGTGCTGACGGGGTGGGATCCGCCGGTACAGATGGAGGTGGTCGGCGTCGTGGGCGACGTGCGGCTCGGCGGAGTGGAGGACGGTAGCAACCCGACCATGTACTGGCCGCAGGCGATCACCTCCCGGTTCACGTCGACCCTCGTCGTACGGGCTTCGGGCGACCCGGCGGCCCTGGCCCCGCAGATCCGTGAATCTGTCGGCCGGTTGGACTCGAACGTGCCCATCGCAGACCTCGAGCCCATGACGGCGATCGTGGCCTCGTCCCTGGCGGAGGGACGGTTCCGAACGATGCTCCTGGGGGCGTTCGCCGGCCTGGCCCTGCTCCTGGCCTCGCTAGGCCTTTACGGTGTCCTGGCGCAGCTGGTGGGCGGCCGAACGCAGGAGCTGGGCGTACGCATGGCGCTCGGGGCGCGTCCGGCGGACATCCTGGGCTGGGTGTTGGCTCGGGGGCTTCGTCTCACCGTGGTCGGCCTCGGGCTCGGGATTCTGGGCGCGGCAGCCGCCGCCTGGACCGCGCGAGGCCTGCTGTTCGGAGTCCGGCCGCTGGATCCGGTGACCTATATCGGCACGGCGGTCGTGCTCACCCTGGTCGCGATGGCAGCTGCGTTCCTTCCGGGCTGGAAGGCGACGCGTGTGAACCCGGTGGAGAGCCTGAGAGCGGAGTAGATGATGGTAGACCTGGTCCGGCAGATTCGCATCGCCGTTCGTTCGCTCGCGCGTACACCCGTGGTCAGCGCCGCGGCCGTGATCAGCCTCGCCCTCGGGCTGGGGGCCACGACGGCCGTATTCAGCGCGGTGAGCGCCGCCCTCATGGACGGGATGCCGTTCGCTGAGCCGCAGACCCTGGTCTCGGTCTTCCGGACCACTCCGCATTTCAGGAACGGTCCCTTCGCGCCGGCCAACTTCCTGGACCTGCGGGAGCAGACCGAGACTCTCGAAACGCTGGGCGCCGTGGGATACGGAACGGCTCTCCTCAAGCGTTCGGAGCGCACGTACCAGGTCGGCGCGCGCGACATCAGCCCCGACCTGTTCGCCATGCTGGGCGTGCCCCCGATGCACGGCCGTCTTCTCCAGGCCGAGGACGAGCGATCCGACGCGCCTGCGGTGGCTCTGCTGAGCGCGGAGGTGTTCCGCTCCCGCTTCGGGGCCGACCCCTCGATCGTGGGCCAGACGATCGTGCTGAACGGCGAGTCACGTACGGTGGTCGGCGTGCTCCCGGCGGATTTTCGAATCCCTCACCGCACCCGCTACCTGGAAAGTGACATCTGGCTCCCGCTCCGGTTCGAGCCCGAGCAGGCCGAGCGCCGGCAGAGCAACTACCTGCTCCTGCTCGGACGCCTGGCCGACGGCAGGACCCTGGCCGAGGCCGAAACGGAGATGGTGGGTCTGATGGCGGGGATCGCTGAGATCTATCCGGGCATACGAGGCGAATCGGTGCGCGTGGGCTCGATGCGGGCGGAGTCATCGGGACCGATCCGCGGTCCCCTCCTCATGCTGCTCGGAGCCGTTGCGCTCGTTCTCCTCATCGCGACCGCCAACGTGGCCTCCCTCATGCTGGCCCGCGGGGCGCAACGGGGACATGAAATCGCCCTTCGCACGGCGCTCGGCGCGACCCGGAAGTCCATCGTTCGGACGGTTCTCGTCGAGAGCTCCGTGCTGGCCGGCATCGGCGTAGCCATCGCCCTCCTGATCGCGTGGATCGGCGTGCGCCTGATCGGAAATCTCGGGGCCCAGCTATACCCGCAGCTCGAGGGCCTGGGGCTCGACGCTCGCGTGTTCGGCTTCGCGATCGCGGCCACTGCTGTGGTGGCCATCCTCGCTGGAGTGCTCCCGGGGTGGCGGATCTCGGGAGCCTACCCGCAGGACGCCCTGCGCACCGGAAGCTCACGGAGCGGCGTGTCCCGCTCGCAGAACCGGTTCCTCAAGGGAATCGTGGTGGCCGAGTTGGCTGCGTCGGCCGTGCTTCTGATCGGGGCCGGTCTCCTGATAAGCGCCTTCCTCGGCGTGCTCGAGCGAAGCGCCGGGTTCGAGACGGAGTCGCTGCTCACCATGACCGTCAACGTCTCGCCGGCCCGATACGAGGACGTGACCGTGGACGAGGGATTTGCCCGCCCGGCGCTCGACGCTATCCGCAACCTGCCAGGCGTCGAGGAAGCGGGTACTACGTCGATGATCCCCTACATGGGTTGGGGAAACAACTTCAACACTCGCTACGAAGGAGTGACGGGCGATGACACTCAGCTTCCGCTAACGGAGAGCCGGATCGTGTCGCCCAGCTACTTCGGAACCCTGGGGGTATCGCTCGTCGAAGGCCGGCTGTTCACGGAGACCGAGGCGCAGGGCGACGAGCTCCCGACGCTCGTGGTGGTGAACCAGGCTCTCGTCCGGAGGGACTTTCCGGACGGGAGTGCCATCGGGGGGCGCTTCCACACTTCGGATACGACGTTCGCTGAAATCATCGGTGTGGTCACGGACACCCGCAATTTCGGACCCATCGAGGACCCGCGCCCCCAGGTGTACTGGAACTTCATGGGAAGCGGCATGCAGACCACTCGACTTCCGCTCGTGGCCCGGGTGACAGGGGCGCCGGAGGCACAGGCCAGGGCGATCGAGGACGCACTCCGATCCGTCGATCCGGAGGTGGCCGTCACGGATGTACGCTCCATGGAAGCTGTGATATCGGCTTCCGTGCGCAGGCAGCGTTTCTTCATGATCCTCCTCGGGAGCTTCGCAGCCGTGGCCCTGGCTCTCACGATCACGGGCCTGTACGGGGTGATCAGCTACGCCGTCGCGCAGCGCACGCGAGAGCTCGGAATACGCGCGGCTCTCGGTTCGACGCGAGGACAGACGCTCGGTCTGGTGATGCGGGATGCGCTGGTGCTGGCGGCGATCGGCCTCGCGCTCGGCACCGTCTCGGGCTTCGCTCTCACGCGTCTCCTGGAGGGGATGCTCTACGGGGTCAGCCCTCTCAGCGCGACCGTCTGGGTCGCGGCGCTCGCGAGCCTGTTCGCAACGGCCGTCGTCGCCTCTTCGGTACCGGCAATCCGGGCCGCACGGGTGGATCCGCTGCAGGCGATCCGCTACGAGTAAGGTCGCGTTGAGCCTCTCGATCCCTATCCTGGCAATCCGGGGAGGGTTATTCTTTAGATTCTCTCCTCGCCCGTTTTTTGCGGGCCAGCCGGTGTCTATGCACCGGTGAGTCCGCCTTCCATCCCGGTGCCGTCCCCTCCGACGCCGGTGGCATTTCCACAGGAGTCAGGAAGATGCGTGCTAGAGGAGCAGTCCTCGCGGCGGCATTCCTCGCCGTGGGGTCCAGCGCTGGGCTCGCACAGGGTCCGGGTGACCCCACAACTGTTTTTGCAGACGGATTCAACCTTCCCTGCAGGATCGCGGTCGATTCGGTCGGCAACGTCGTCGTGGCGGAGACTGCGCTGGGAGAGATACTGAGCGTCGATTCATCCGGTGCGCGCACCCTTGTCACCAATCAGATACCGGACCCGCGCTGGGTCACGTTCGATGCCTTCGGCTGGCTCCTGGTGACCAGCCACACGAGCGCGATGGTGTACCGGGTCTCCCCGCAGGGAGAGGTGACCGAGTTCGCGGAGGTGGATGGCGGGGTCGGCATGGTCACGCGACCGGATGGGAGCGTGTGGGTGGCCGCCGTGGATACGCTGTGGCACTTCGACGCCATGGGTCGGCAGCTGGAGGCGATCGAGACGGTCGAGACCTACGGGATCGCCGTACGAGGCATCTACCCGGCTCCAAATGGCGATCTGTACCTGACGGGCTCCGCAAGCCTGTGGAAGATGTCGGACGGCACTCTTCAGAATCTCCAAGCCGACCTTCCGTACCGGTGGTGGGGCATGGCCTTCGACGCGAGCGGCAACGGCTACTGGGCCCACCAGGGCATAGACGAAGGTGACATCGACCGGCTGAGCCTCGTGGACCTCGACGGAAACTGGCTCAACGAAGTCTGGCTCACGCAGGTCGTGGACCCGTGCCGGTGCGCGTTCGGTCGAAACCCTGACGGCAGCACCAATTCTGATCTGTTTATCGGACAGCGCGACGGGGCGATCGTGAAGGCAGCCGCCGGTTCGACTCTGGCGGCAGGATGGCCGGTGGTCGGTCTCAGATTCTCGCACATCGACGAGGCTGCTGCTGCGGACGAGATCCTGGGCGTGCCGAACCTGCTCCCGGATGCGACGCGCACGTTCCTCGACGTGATTGGAAACAACGATAGCTCGTATGACGTCGGCGATTTCAGGGCCTACTTGATCGCTGCCGGCGTCGTGGACTGAGGGGAGGCGACCTATGCTGAACAGAAGGTTTCCCGCGGCGATCGCCATGTGCGCACTCCTCTCGACAGGCGTTTCGTGCGGAGACGACGACAACGGGTCGACCGGGCCGTCAGACCCCGTGCCGGGAACGCTCGCTCTGACCCTGGACACCCCGCACGCGGATGACGGGGCCCTGTTACTGCGCCTTCAGGGGCCGCACATGACGCTGGTCGGGCTGGCGGCGCCAGCTCTGTACCTTCGCTTCCTCGAGGATGAGTCGAGCGTC
>JAUVPT010000230.1 GCA_030598525.1 Gemmatimonadota bacterium | reverse complement strand
GAAACGGCCACGATCGCGTAGGCAAGCATGCCTCCCCACGCCCCAATCCAGGGTCCGAGCGTGCGGTGCCACGTCACCTCGGGGCTCCACGACGCAGGGCTCCAGGGAGACTCGGGAACGGGCGGTACGATGTAGGGTGCTGAGAACACGAAGATGAGGCCGACCACCACGGCGGCCGCGAGCCCGGCGGGCGCGAAGCGGATCGAATCCGCCAGGGCTCCGCACTCCTCGAGTGTGCAGTCGAGCGCCCCCTGGAGCGCGTAAACCGTGCGCTTCCCGCGGCGAAGCACGGCGAGGAAAGCCGCCGGCAGGTAGCCGGCGAGGAGGCAATGGACTACGGCAATCCGAAAATCGCGCAGGTGGCCTTCTGTCTGCCGGGCCAAGGCGTCGCCCTGGGAGGCCTGGGCGATTCCGGGCCATTGATCGAGAAGCGTCTCGGAAAGGAGGAGCGCGAGAAGGAGGATGCCACTGATCGTTAGCCCGAGCCTCAGGGGTGACACAACGAACCAGCGGAGCCACTTCACTCGTCACCTCCAGGCCCGATTGGGACTGCCGCCGCATACCCCTCCAGGCGCACCGTCCACGCCCACTGGCCGGGGATCTCCGAAGGCGTCACGTCGCGGAGATCGATGCGCAGCGTGCCATCCGCATACTGCCACGGCAGCTCTCCGTCGCGCCCCAGCAGGGTGACGCGGGTTTCCGACGGCAGCTCCGGAATCGGCAGCTCGAGTTGGCCGTCCGGCCACTCGAACGTGATCGCGTACAGGTCGCCGTTCCTCTGAGTGTATGCGAGGTACTGCTGCGTCGATCGGTAGGTGGCGGCCAGACCGTCGGCCTCCCGTCCGTCGTTCGCCGAATACAGGTACTGCGTTGGGATGACTTCTGCCTCGCGGCCCGGGCCGGACCACTCCAGTCTGACGGACGCCATCACCTTCTCTTCGCGGTACTCCACCCGGATCGGCACGCGAAGTCCGCCGACCAGCCGGATCGTGGCGCCTGCCGCGCTGGGTTCCGAATCGTCCCATTCATCCACCACGAGCCGGCCGTCCACCCACGCCCGCACGCCGTCATCTGCGGAGGCCGAGAATGTGTAGTCGCCGGTCTGCGGAGGTTCGAGGTATCCCCACCATTCGGCCGTGAAGTCGTCCTCGCGGATCGGGTGGCCGGGTCCGTTCCGGTTCCAGTAGAAGTCGATCGTGGGATCGATCCGCTCGAGCGTCACCTCTCGATGCTCGCCTGCTTTCCACCACGGGCTCGAGCCGTAGATCGCCTCGCCGTTCACTTCCAACCAGGCGCCGAGCTGCCGGAGGCGTTCCTGCTGCAGCAGGGGGATCTGGCCATCGGCCTTCGGGCCCACGTTGAGGATCATCCCGCCGCCGCCTGCCACGGCCGCCGCGAAGAAATGAACCAGGGCTTCCGGCGTCATGTAGGCGTCCAGCTTCTCGTTCCGGTTGAATCCGAACGAGCGCCCGATGCCGCGCACTTCGGTCCACGGCCGGTCCGTGAGTTCGATGCCCGAGCTGTACTCGGGCGTCCGGAACCCGATGTCGCTGCCCGCGCCCCAGCGATCGTTCACGACGGCGTCCGGTCCGACCGTATCGAAGTACCAACCGATCATGTCTCGGGAGCGCAGCTGCTCGGCCGTGTTCAGCCACTCGCCGTCCGAGAAGATGAGATCGGGTCGATAGGCTTCGACGACTTCCTTGAACTGGGGGACCATGTGTTGGTCCACGTACGGGCCGATGGACTCGGGCGGATCGGTGTACCAGCGGTGCAGCGGGGTCGTCCATTCTCCGAGCGAGTAGTAGAGTCCCATCCGGAGGCCGGCTTCACGCACCGCTTCGGTGAGATCGCCTACCAGGTCCCGCTCGGGTCCGACGTCGGCGCTGTTCCAGCCCGGCGAATAGTCGCTGGGCCACAGCGCGTATCCGTCGTGGTGCTTTGAGACGAGGACGACGTAACGGGCCCCGGCCCGGCGGAAGAGGTCCGCCCACTCGGCCGGATCGAACAACTCCGCCCTGAAGAGGGGGGCGAAGTCCGCGTACTTGAAGTCGTCGCCGTAGTTGTCTCGCATGAATCGAATGCGAAGGGAGTCACCGGTCTGGAGCCCGCGGAAGAACCACTCCGCGTAGTCCTCGGGGCCCGAGTAGGCCGGGACGGAGTAGACGCCCCAGTGGATGAAGATCCCGAGCTTGGCGTCCGTGAACCACCGGGGATAGGGGCGCTCGCGGAGTTCCTCCCAGGTGGCGGATTCGAATCGCGTCTCCTGGGCCCGCGCTCCCGGGACGGCCGCCAGGGTGGGCGCCAGGCAGAGCGCCGCGCAGATCAGCCAGGTTCGGAGGGCAGTCCTCATCCGCCTAGTGCCATTTCGCCCGGCGGCCCCACAGCCACAGCACGACCAGCACGAGGAGGGCCACCCCCATGGAGACCATCGGAAGCTCCGCGACGGACTCCGAGGTCAGTCCGAACCATCCGGCTTCGGTGGCCAGCCAGATGAACAGCAGTCCGGCGACCAGGAGAACTATTCCCAAGTGAGTGGCCTCCTTTCGCGATCAGGGCAGGCCGGTGCGGAAGTTCCGGTACGCACGAGCCAAACCTGCCCTCAGGGTCGGCCAAAGGCAATGCGGGACAAGGGGCAGGGTCGTCGCATACCATACGGACCGGCGCCTCCAGTACTGGCTGTGATACTGGTACCAGCGGGTAGTTGCGGCGGGTAGGGGAGCACCGGAGGTTTCGTTGCCGATCGAAGCTGTTCCCTCAAGGCGCTCCGACCGAGGAGTCCAGATGCGCCCTTCATGCAATTACCGTCTTGTCTCTCCACTCGCGGTCGCCCTGGGTGTCGCTCTCCTGGTCCCAGCCGGCGCGTACGGCCAGCAAGCCGTGGAGCCGGGTGCTGACTTCGAGGCCCGCGCTCGTGCCATTCACGAGAGCGTGATCACGATCGACACGCACAACGACATCTCACCGAACTTCGCCACCCCGGAATCGGATCCGGGCCAGCGCGAAGGACGGCAGGTCACGCTGCCGAAGATGCGCGAGGGCGGTCTCGACGTGTCCTTCTTCATCGTCTACGTGGGGCAGACGGAGCGCACGCCCGAGAACTACGAGGCCGCGAAAGAACGTGCGGCCACCCTGTTCGAGGCGATCCACCGGCTCACCGACGAGATGTATCCGGACGAGATCGGTTTCGCGTGGACGGCGGACGACGTCGAGCGCCTGCACGCCGAGGGGAAGCTGGTGGCCACGATCGGGATCGAGAACGGCTACTCGATCGGTAAGGACCTGTCGCTGATGGAAGAGTACCATGCGCGAGGGGCCCGCTACTTCGGCCTCACGCACATCGGGCACAACGATCTCGCCGATTCGTCGATTCCGCGCGCCAACCTGGGCGATGCCGAGGAAGAGCACGGGGGTGTGAGCGAGTTTGGAGAGAAGGCGATCGCCGAGGCCAACCGCCTCGGGATGATGGTGGACGTGTCCCACGCATCGGGAAAGACGGCGGTCGACGCGGCGCGCCTGTCGAAGGCCCCGATCATCGCATCACATTCTGCCGTCCGCGCGTTGGCCGATTCACCTCGCAACCTGACCGACGAAGAGCTGATCGCGATCCGGGACAATGGCGGCGTGGTCCAGGTCGTGGCCTTCGACGGTTACGTGATGCTGCCATCGGGGGACAAGGAGGAAGCCCTGAGCGAGCTGCGGGCGAACGCCCCGTTCGAGTCCTGGGCCGCGGCGACCCCCGAGCAGCGTGACGCCTACCGCGAGGCCCGCGCCAAGGTGAACGATGAGTATCCAGGCGCGACGGTCCAGGATTTCGTGAACCACATCGACTACGCCGTCGATCTGATCGGCATCGACCACGTGGGGATCAGCTCCGACTTCGACGGGGGCGGAGGCATCATTGGCTGGAGAG
>JAUVPT010000282.1 GCA_030598525.1 Gemmatimonadota bacterium | reverse complement strand
GATCGCCTGCGCGACCAGCCGAAGGAGGTGTTCTTCGCGCCCGGAGCACAGGTCAGCCTGCAGGTCGATACCACGACGAGTGTCGGCCGGCACATGCAGGCGCGTACGGCAGCGTGGATCGAAGGCGGCGCCGCGTTCGACCTGCCGGCGCGTAGTGCGGCCGTGTCGGTTGCCACCTACGGGACGCGGCCGCGCGTCCTCAGCGGTTGGGTGCATGGTGCGAACGCCCTGGCCGGGGCTTCCGCAGTGGTCGAAGTGCCGTTGGGAAGCGGAAAGGTCGTCCTGTTCGGCATCGATCCACAGCAACGCGGACTCTCGATGGCCACGTTCCCGCTGTTGTTCAACGCCCTCGGACCCGCACCCTGAGATCCCGCTGTGCGTTTTGCCACGTAACGCGGAGACGCATGAATCAACGAGGGACCCGATACATGATGGTAACAGAAGCAACCACAATCGTTTAGAACAAACAGCCCTCCCGGCCGTCATTCTGGCACTACCGATGCTTCATACTGCTTCGTCGGGAAATATCCCGGCCCGGCCCGTGTCAGAAGGAGACGAACCATGCACTCGACCCATCACCGGGAGTCTGGATTTTCGCTCGTGGAAATGATGGTCGTCCTGACCCTCATATCCATACTCTCGGTCATCGCCACGGTGACTCTCGGGTCCAGCTCGAGCCAGGCCTACAAGGCTGCGATGTTGTCGGATCTGAGGAACGTGGCGGCGGCCCAGGAGGCGTATATCGAGCAGACGTTCGCTGAAACGGGCAAGGCCACTTATGCGAACAACGTCACGAAGCTTGATGTGAATCTAAGCAACGGTGTACGGATCCGGATGCGGGCAAACAGGAACGGCTGGTCAGCCAGGGCTACACACGAGAGGGTCTCCGGAACCCGCTGCTCCGTCTACCGTGGAACGATCAAGGCTTATCCGCCGGCAACGGAAGAGGGCAGGGTCGACTGCGACTGATGACGTAGTGCGAGGGCGTCAGGGCTCCGCCGTGATGCCGGCGGCCGCCCGCTTGGGGAGCCACACTTCGGCCACGCAGCCTGGGCCATCCCTCCGATTGTGCAGCTTCACCCGCCCGCCGTGTGCCTCGACGATCTGGCGGCTCAGGGCGAGGCCGATACCCGAGCCCTTTGGCTTCGTGGTGAAGAAAGGCACGAACAGGTTCGTAGTCTGCGCCAGCCCGGGGCCCTCGTCTTCGATCATCACCTCCACGTGCCCTTCCACATCCGCCCAACGGATCCGCACGGTCCCACCCGTTTCGAGGGAGGCATCCACGGCGTTGTCCAGGAGATTGATCAGCAGCTGATCGAGTTGATCTCCATCCGCGTCGATTCGGACATCCACGCTGTCCAGCACCTCGACCTCGATGCGGCTCTCGAGGCTTGCCACCCGCTGCACCCATTCGCGGACACTTAGCTCACGCTTCTGGGGATGCGGCAGCTTGGCCAATCTGGCGTACGAGGACATGAAACGACCCAGGGCCTCGGATCGGCCGGCGATCACGTGGAGACCCTCCTTGAGATCCGCGTCGTCGTCGCTCTCGTCGTCTCTCCGATCCAGCAGCGCGCTGAGACTGGTCGCGATCGACTTGATTGGTGTGAGGGAGTTGTTGATCTCGTGGCTCAGCACCCGGATCAGTCTCTGCCAGGCCACGCGCTCTTCTTCGCGCAGCACCTGGCTCAGGTCGGCCAGGACGACCATCCTGTGCGGGCGGCCCTCCCAGCGGAAACTGCGCCGCCGCAGCTCCCATCGGCCGAGACCCTCGGCCACCGCAACGTCCATGACCCGTGGCGACTCGCCACCCAGGCACTCGCTGAGGCCCAACTCGTGTGCCGTGTGACCCAGTACCGCCTCTTCATCGCGCCCTAGAAGGTCCTCTCCGGCCCGGTTGATGAGCCGCAGGCGATCGCGATCGTCGAACGCGAACAAGGCCACGTCGATCACGGTCATCACGCGCGTGAGGAGGTTGGAAGCCTCCAGGGCGTCGAGCCGCTGGTTGTGGAACGAACCGGCGAGCTGGTTCACCTCGTGCAGAATCAGACCGAGGGCATCGTCCATCGCCGGTGTTCGAGTGCGGAGAGAGTAGTCACCTTCGCGCAGGGCCTCCAACATGTTGGACACCGCGTGGAGCGGTCGCACCAGGCGATCGCGCATCGCGATCAGGATCGCCGTCCAGGAGCCGAGAACGAAGACCGTGACCGTCCATTGGGTGCGGCTGGCGTGGTCGCCGGTCCACACGAGAATCAGGGTGGCGATGATGGCCGGCACGCCGGAAAGGACTGCCAGCAGCGGGATCGCCCTCTGGTAGGTGAGGCGCTTTCGAAGCTGGCGTCTGACGCCGCGCGGGATCATCTGCGGCCTCCCCCTGGTGGGCTCAGGCGTGCAGGCCGTGCCGCTTGAGGCGCCGGTACAGCGCGCTGCGGCTCAGGCCCAGGTCGTCGGCCGCGCGGCTCACGTTTCCGCGGTTCCGCGACAGGGCCTTGCGGATAAGAATGCGCTCCGCTTCGTCGAGGGGCACCGCCTCGAGGCGCAGAGACCCCTCCGAGGCCTGTCGAAGGCCGAGATGCTCGAGGTCCACAATGTGGTTCTCGGTCAGCAGGACAGCCCTTTCCACCGAGTGTCGAAGCTCGCGAACGTTCCCGGGCCATGGGTGCCGAAGCAACGCATCCATGGCGGCGGACGAGTACGTCATGTCGGGCCGGCCGTACTTGCTCCCGCTGATCCGCAGGAAGTGGGCGGCCAGAAGGGGAATGTCCTCGCGTCTGTCGCGAAGTGGAGGAAGCTGGATCTCGACCGTGTTCAGCCGATAATACAGGTCTTCTCGGAACGTTCCCTCGGCCACGGACCGCTCCAGATTTGAGTTCGTGGCCGTCAGGATCCGAACGTCCACCTTCCGGGCCTTGGATGAGCCCACTCGATGAAACTCGCCCGACTCAATAACACGAAGGAGTTTGGCCTGCTGTGTGAGCGGGACGTTGCCGATCTCATCGAGGAACAGCGTGCCGTGCCCGGCGAGCTCAAAATATCCGACCCGGTCGGCCTTGGCGTCCGTGAAGGCGCCCCGGACGTGACCGAACATCTCGCTCTCAAACACCCCTTCCGAAAGACCGCCGGTGTTCACGGTCACCAGCGGCCGGTCGGCGCGGTTCGACCGATAATGCAACCACCGGGCTACGACTTCCTTCCCGGTGCCGGGTTCGCCCGTGATAAGGACGTTGGCGTCAGACGGTCCGACACGCTCGATCAGGCGGAGAACCGGTTGCATGGCTCGCGAGTCGGCGATCATGTCGGGAACGTCCGCGTCCCGCAGCATCTCGTTTTCGGCTTCGAGGAACTGGGCCCTTCGAACGGCTTGCACGAGCACGAGCTGCGAGTTGATGGT
>JAUVPT010000291.1 GCA_030598525.1 Gemmatimonadota bacterium | reverse complement strand
AGATGCCGACCTCTCGTGGCCACCATCGATGTACCTGACGCCCTCAGGGTTCGAGGCCACTCTCACCCTGGGCGACGGGCGCATCGCGCACATCGCCGAAGACGGGCGCACCTGGGTCTCGGACTGACCGCATGCACTTCTCAGCCCTTGACTGGACGATCCTCGTCGCCGTGTACGTGGCCATGGTCGGCGGGGTGCTCCTGCTCAAGCCCTTCATGCGCAGCGTGGTCGACTTCCTGGCCGCCGGTCGCACGGCCGGCCGGTACCTGCTGTCGGTGTCACAGGGCGTAGCCGCCCTCGGGGCCATCACGGTCGTCGGATACCTGGAGCAGAATTTCGTAGCCGGTTTCTCTCTCACGTGGTGGGGGTTCTCGCAGGCCATCGTGATCCTGATCCTCACGGTGAGCGGGTTCGTCATCTACCGGTTTCGCCAGACGCGCTCGCTGACCCTCCCGGAGTTCTTCGAGCGGCGCTACAGCCGGCGATTCCGGGTGTTTACGGGCATGCTCGCCTTCGTAGCCGGACTGATCAACTTCGGCATTTTCCCCGCCGTCGGGGCTCGCTTTTTCATCCACTACATCGGGCTTCCGGATTCCATCTCGATCGCGGGCCTGGCGATCGGGACCTTCCCTCTCCTGATGGTCATCCTGCTGGGCACGGCGATCTTCTTCGTGTTCACCGGGGGCCAGGTGGCCGTCATCATCACGGACTTCGTGCAGGGCGTATTCGTGAACCTGGTGTTCATCGTGGTCGTCGTGTTCCTGCTCGCGCAGGTGGACTGGATCCACATCTTCGAGGCGCTCGCCATGGCCCCGGACAACGCGTCCCTGATCAATCCGTACAAGACCAGCCAGGTGTCCGATTTCAACTTCTGGTATTTCCTGATCGGGACCATCGGGGTGGTGTACGTCGTGATGTCGTGGCAGGGGACGCAGGCCTACAACGCTTCGGCGAGGAGCGCGCACGAGGCGAAGATGGGCCAGGTACTGACCAACTGGCGAGAGCATCCCTGGAAGCTGTTCGTCCTCATCGTTCCCGTGATCGCATACACCGTGCTGCACCACCCGGATTTCGCGGCGCAGGCCACGACGGTAAACGACCTGCTGGCGAGAGCGGAGTCGGAGACCATCCGGAACCAGCTTCGCGGCCCCGCCGTCCTCGTGACGATGCTGCCGGCCGGCCTGCTGGGGGCCTTCGCCGCCGTGATGCTGACGGCCTTCGTGAGCACGCACGACACGTATCTGCACTCCTGGGGGAGCATCTTCATCCAGGACGTGGTGATGCCGATTCGCAGGAAGCCGTTTACGCCCGAGCAGCACATGCTGGCGCTTCGTTGGTCGATCGTCGGTGTCGCGGTATTCATCTTCCTGTTCAGCCTCCTGTTTCAGCAGAGTCAGTACATCTGGCTGTTCTTCGCGATCACCGGGGCCATCTTCGCGGGCGGATCGGGCGCCGTTCTCATCGGCGGTCTGTATTGGAAGCGCGGCACGACGGCCGCCGCCTGGTCGGCCATGCTCACCGGATCCTCGATCGCGGTCGGCGGGATCATCATTCATCAACTCGTGGATGACTTTCCCGTGAACGGGCAGGAGTTCTGGGGGATTGCCATGGCCGCGTCCACCATCGTCTACGTGGCCGTGTCCCTGCTCGGACCGAAGAAAACGTTCGACCTCGACCGGCTCCTGCACCGGGGAAGCCATGCTCTCGAGGGCGAGATGGAGATCGTCGGCGCTACGCCATCGCGCGGATTCAGGGTGCTCGGAGTAGGCCGCGAATTCACGCGGGGGGACCGGGCTCTGTATCTCGTCACGTACGCCTGGGTCGGCGCCTGGACGCTCGTGTTCATCGTCGGCACCGTCATCAACCTGGCACGCGACGTGGACGACGCGGCTTGGGCCGGCTTCTGGCAGGGATACGTGTACCTGATGGTGGTCGTCTCGAGCGTCGTCGTACTGTGGTTCGCGATCGGCGGTTTCAGGGACATCCGTGCAATGCTGGGCCGGCTGGCCGTCATGCGGAGGGACGATCAGGACGACGGATGGGTGCGAGACCCTTAGTTAAGAGCTGTTGATGAACTACAGCCTCTCCAGGAGACTAAGCGAATGAGACCCCTCGTACGCAGCTCGGACAATCCGATCATCACGACGATGGACCTCCCCCGGGGGCTTCCTGACCTCGTGGATTCGTCGTCGGTATTCAACCCGGGCGCGGTGCGCTGGGGAGACCGGTACATGCTGATGCTCCGCGTGCAGACGAGAGGGCGTCGCACGCACCTCGTGATGGCGGAGAGCAAGAACGGGCGGGAATTCAGCGTGTGGCCGGAGATCGTTCGGCTGCCCGGGCTGGACCGGCTCGGAGAGAAGATCTATCACGTCTACGACCCTCGGATCACGCCTCTCGACGACGAATTCCTCGTCATGTTCGCCGCTGACACCGAGACGGGCTGCAAGCTTGGAACGGCACGGACGACTGATTTTCGGAATTTCGAGCTCGTCGGGCTCGGTGACCATCCCGACATCCGGAATGGGGTCATCCTTCCCCGCCGATTCGGAGACCGGTATCTGCGCTACGACCGGCCGAATCGCGTGGCCGACGCCGGTGCCCCGGGTACCGGCGATGAAATCGTCCTCTCGGAGTCCCATGACCTCCTGGAGTGGCGTCCGCTGGGCCCCGTGATGCGGGGCCGTCCGCGCTACTGGGATGAACGGATCGGCGCCGGACCTCCGCCCGTGCGCACGCGGCGTGGCTGGCTGCTGCTGTACCACGGGATCGCGACTCATTTCGGGAGCGTGAGCATCTACCAGGCCGGGGTCGCCCTGTTCGACCTGGACGACCCCCTCCAGCTGATCGGGCGCAGTCGGGACAACGTGCTTGAGCCACGGAAGATGTACGAGCTCGTAGGACAAGTACCCAACGTCGTCTTTCCCTCCGGCATGATCGTGGACGACTTCGATTCGGACGGCTTCGCCTGCGAGGACAGCCTGGTGAGGGTGTACTACGGCGCGGCCGACACGTCGGTCTGCCTGGCTACCGGAACGATCGGGGGCCTTCTCTCCGCAGTGGAAGACAGGTGAACGACCGGATGGCGCGAGATCGAGGCGCCCTGACCGGAGTCAGCGACAGGTCAGCCTCGAAATCCCCTCGTCCAGACCACCCAGGTTGAACGTGTAGGTGTGGCTCCTCAACTGGAAGTCGCTCAGGTGCAGGACCACTGAGGGCTCGGTCACGGCGCGGTCCAGGAACTCCTCGCGCACGTCCGAGGGAGCGACCGCGGCCATTCCGGTGGACCGGAGATTCCAGTTCGCGGCCGT
>JAUVPT010000256.1 GCA_030598525.1 Gemmatimonadota bacterium | reverse complement strand
GGGGGCAGGAAGATCAGCGGCAGGTAGGCGTAATAGGCCAGGTGCATCAACTCGCTGAACCACAACTGCGGCATCGCGGGCATCCATACGCGGTCCAGGTGGACGCCGAACACGACCAGGTCGAACGCGAGAATCGCCTGATCGTAAGAGGCGTTGTGCAGCCAGCCGATCAGGGGGTCGAGCTCTATCCACAGCGCGGGGATCCACAGCAGCGGGTACGCCTCGCGAAGCCATCGGACAAGCCGCGACGGGACACCGCTCGGGTGTCTGAGCAGTGCGGGTAGGAAGGTCGCCGCGGCATGCGCCAGGCACAGCGGGATGGCATACCACACGCGGGCGCTGACGCCCAGCCACAGGACGGCCACCGTACCGTTGTACGCGGCGAGAAGCCCGTCCACCGGGCGGACAGGGCCCCGCGTTTCGAGTTCCCGCCATGCGGCGCTCATATCCAGCCTTCCTCTCTATACCAATCGGCGGTCAGCCGGGTGCCATTCTCCAACGGATAGAGGGGGGCGAAACCGATCTCGTCGATCGCTCGTGACGGGTCGCACACCCACCGGTCCTGGGAGAGCTCGCGAACCCGGTCCCGGTTCAGGATGGCCGGCCGACCACGCAGCCGGGCGACAAGCTCGCACCCGACGGCGATTGGTCGGGCCAGCCCGCAGCCAACGCTGAACAGCCGCGGCCGATGGCCCACGGCCTCGCCGGTGGCCTCCGCGAAGTCGGCCCACGTCACGGGAAGGGGATGCGCCAGGCAGTAGGTGCGGCCCACCGCTCGATCTCCGGCCGTGGCTGCCGCCAGCAGTCCCTGAACCACGTCCGAGACGTAGATGAGGCTTGCCTCCCGGTCCCAGCCGCCCACCGTGAGCGCCACTCCGTGCGACACCATCCGGAATAGCGTCAGGATCGCTCTCTCTCGCGGTCCGTAGACCGAGGGAAGGCGCAGGATGGTTCCCGGAACGCGGTCCGAGTAGGCGTGGACGACGACCTCGGCGAGCAGCTTCGAGTTCCCGTAGTGGGAGAGCGGGAACGGGACAGTGTCGGGATTCAGGTTGTCTCCGTTGCGGCACGGACCGCAGGCCGCGAGCGAGGACATGAGAATGATCCGGGGCGCCGCACCGTTCCAGGTAGCAGCCGCTTCCATGACGTTCGACGTGCCGAGCGTGTTCACCTCGTACAGGTCCGCGGGCCGCACGACCTCGGTGAGCGCCGCGAGGTGGAATACCACGTCGGCGCCCCTGAACACGCGGCGCAGTTGCGAGACGTCCGCCAGTCCGACCGGCTCCCAGCCGATGTCGAGATTCTCCACCCATCCCCTGGAATCGCAGGGGCGCTCGACGCAGACGACGTCGTGGCCTCGCGCGAGGAGCTCTTCGATGAGGTGACTGCCGATGAATCCGGCGCCTCCCGTGACGATCGCTTTCATGACCCCCTCCTTCTCGGGAGTGAAATCGTGCTTCGTCACAAGCGTCGCGAACAGCGATCAAGGCTCAGTCAAGTTCCCTGGGCAGTACGGGTGCTTGACCGGGTCTTGATCCGCCGGAGGCACTGTCGAACCGAGCCCGACGTTGGGTTGGGCCGAAACGATGGAGGATGTCATGCGCACGCACGCACTATGGGCTGCCGGCTTCCTGTGGGCTCTCGGCTTCACGGGGATCGCGGCCGATCCCGCTGCCGCGCAGTTCGCCGAAGCTGGACTTCCCGAACTGGAACGATCTCACGAGGCTGCCCCGCCCGCAGAGAAGGCCTCGCTGCCGTTCGCTCCCGGCGAGCGCCTGGAGTACGCGGTAACCGTGGCGCGACTCCGCCTTGGGCACGCGGTTCTCGCCGTGGAGGCGGCTGAGCGTGTGGAAGGCGTACCGACGTACCGCGTGGCCCTGGAGGTCGAGATCAAGGCACCCTTCCTCAGCTTCGCAGGTCGCGAGGTCAGCTGGATCGCCACCGATTCCATTCGATCCATGGTCTTCGAGCGACTGCGAACGGAGAGCGGTAAGGAGGAACGGCGGCGCTTCCGCTTCGATCACGATGCGCTGCGTTACTACAGCGAGGTGTGGGACGCGCGGTTGGCGGATTTTCGTCCCGCTGCCGGAGAGGACTCGACCGGGGACATCCCGCCCGGCGCGATCGACGAGATCGCAGCCCTGTATCTTCTGCGTACCCTGTCCCTGGAGTCGAGCACGACCCATCGGATCGCCAGGTACTTCGACCCGACGGCCAATCCGATCGTGTTCCGCGTTGTGGGAAGGGAGAAGGTAAAGGTGCCGGCCGGCCGCTTCGAAGTCGTGGTGGTGGAGCCGGACATTCCGGCTGTCAGGATCTTCCAGGCCGCCAAACAGCCCCGGATCTACATCACGGACGATGCCCGGCGGCTGATCGTGAAGATCACGACCCGAACCAAGGCCGGGCCGCTGACCTTCTACCTGAAGGACTTCGCGGTCGGCTCCTAACGGGGCCGACCGGGAGGCTCAAGACTTTGCGGCGTCCGGCGGAAGGACCATGCGACGCTTCTGGTCGATCAGCGATTCGGTGAACTCCTGCCGCTCGGCGAGAAAGTCCTGTCGCTTGTCGATCCCGTCTACCTGGTTCTGAATCTCCAGGAGCTCCACCTCGATGCGCGCGAGAAGGTCCCTCTCGGGCGAGCTCTCATGGCGGATCTTCACCCACTCCTCGAGGGCCTTTCCCAGGCGGCGGCTGATCGGAAAGAGGAGAATGAAGGTCCCGACCAGGAAGAACATGGCCAGGATGGCCAGCAGCTCTGCAATGGCGTACGGCATCGACCGTTCCTCTCGATGAGCTCGTGGACGCGCTGCCCTGACCTCAGCCTTTACGCCCCGATCTATGGGATGGTTTCATGTACCTTGTGCGATCCGGTTCTCAAACGTAGCATCTCCGTCCGCCCTCACGCGCCCGTAGCTCAATTGGATAGAGCATCTGGCTTCGGACCAGAAGGCTGGGGGTTCGAGTCCCTCCGGGCGTATCATCGTAAGTCTCCGCAGGGCCACGCTTTACCCGTTCGACCGCATCAGCACCGGCGAAAAACGGGGCTGTTCGTGGTCCTATAGCATCGGCTCCCGCCCACCCCGACGAGAGGCGCACTACCCTCGCTGGCCCCGACTCCTGCCCGGATCCGGGTCTGACCCCGTAGCCGACCTCGGCCTCCCCGCCTCGGTCTCGATCCTAGACTCCGGGAGAGGGGGAAGGGTCGGGGTGGTGCTGCCGGGTCTCGAAGGCTGGGGCTGTCCCGCAGGTAGGGAAGCTGTCCGCTGGAGACGGCCGGCCCTGCTCTCCGAGCCTCGGATCTCTCTGCGGGGCCTGCGATATGGGGATGCCCGCGGGCCACACCGAACTGGGTTCCTCGATCGTGGCGCCCGAGCCGCATCACTCGCCGCAACGCACGTGATATCAAGCCGTTCTGGCCGGCCTCCCGTTCGGGGGTCGGGAGGTCGGGCACTCGAAGCCAATACGGGTCAACCTCTTAGCATCACAGGGGGCTGTACGCCGGGGCTGTTGGCCCCCGTTATCCGGGCTCCGAGGGCGGGAGCCGTGCCGAGGACAAGGGAGGGGACGCGAGAATGACGAAGAGCGGCGGAGGCCCAGCACGCTGTCCGGCGGTGACTAAGGCGGGCGCACAGTGCTCAGCCCCCTCATCGAT
>JAUVPT010000294.1 GCA_030598525.1 Gemmatimonadota bacterium | reverse complement strand
GTACACCGGGGGGCCGCCACAGCCGCCAGGGCCCTGAGCGCAGGCGGCTAGCCGGGCCTCAGTCCGGAGTGCCCGTCTCGGCGACCAGCGCCTCGAACCGCGGGTTGCCGTGCAGTGGCTGGAACCAGATCTCACTGGCCCGCATGGCAGCCTTCTCGGGCTCGTCCGCAAGATTGATCTCGAGCCAGTCGAGCGCCCGCGCGGAGTCTCCGTACACGAGCCACGAGTGGGCGAGGTCGTAGGCGACGAGCCACTCGAGGTCCGCATCCCGTGCCGTGTTTTCAGCTCGTTCGAGGACGGCCAGCGCACTGTCCTCAAGTCCGGCGCGGGTGATCACGCTCGCCACCTGCGCCTCGATCAGGCTCCGAACTGGATCGGTCCTGTCGATCGCGTACAGTTCCAGGATCGTGTCTCCCAGCGCCCAGGCCGCCTCGACGTCCGTTCCATCCGACGCGAGTATGATGAGCCCGAGCGCTGGGAATTCCACGTTGTCGGGCCAGCGGCGTCGCCCCTCCAGCACCCGCTCTGAAGCCGTCACGTAATCCCCGACGTCCGTAGACAGCTCTGCGATGGCCGAGACGAGAACGTCTGCATCCGCCAGCCAGCGGTCGGCCTCGTAGGCACGCTTCAGCAGGACGAGCGCACGCTCGGAATCTCCCTGGTGGAATCGTGCATGGTTCGCCAGCTCTCGCAGGGCCGCAGTCTGCCCGGGTTCGACAGCGATGGCGCGCTCGAGCCACAGCTCGGCCTCGCCGTCCAGCCGGTCTCGCTCGTCCGGGTTCGATTCGAGATTCGCGAGGGCATGCTGTGCCGTGCCCCGGAGCGCCATCGCGTCGGCACTGAGGCTGTCCCTGAGCAGGGCCTCACCCGACGCATCAACAGCTGCCGCCAACAGACTCGCGTCTTCGGGATCGAACACGCGTGGCTCTTCTCCCTCGGCGAGAGCGCGTTCCAGGTGGTTCCACCCCGTCTGTACGTGTGGCTCGGCCCACTCCGCGTCACGAGTCGCGGCCAGGGCAAGCAAACTATCGGACCGGTCCAGAAGCATGATCGCTCGGTTCCGGCTCTCCCCTCCCAGGGCTGCCGCGTCAATTGCGCGCCGCCGTTGCATCTCAGCCTCGCGCACGAGCAGCCATGCTTCCTCGTCCGCTGTTTGAGCACGAAGTTCCCGGACCCGGAATTCCCCTCCGAGGCGCTGCCGGAGGGAGAAGGCGACCTCATAGGTGACGGAATCCACGAGCTGAAGCACCTGTCCCCGGGCAGCTTCGTGACGACTCTCATCGAGCACGGCGCCAGTCGCGGCCTCGACCAGGGTCAGGTTGAACCGGAGAGAGTCGGGTGAGCCCAGCAGCGAGCTCTCGACCAGGTAATCGACTCCCAGGGCCCGGCCGATGCTGTCGGGTGGAGTGGTCGTTTGCTGGTAGGGAAGCACGGCGCGCAGCGACCTGGTCTCCAGGCCGTCGATGGCGCCGAGGCGGTGAATCAGTTCGTCCGTCAGCGCCTCGCCGTATCCTGGCAGGTCCTCGTCGGAAGTCGGCGTCCGCGGGAGGAGGACGGCGACGCTGACTGAAGTCCGGATATCCGCGACCGGGTCCGTTGAACCGGGACCGGGCACGGTCGGCCGGCCGGGTCCGAACCACCACGCGGCCGCCGCGAGCGCACTCACCACCAGCATCGCCACGATCGGAACGGCAATCGGATGGGGTCGAAACGTCTCCCTCGCGCGGTGTCCCAGCCGGCGACCGATCGAGGCCAGGCTCTGGCCGACTCCCTCCTCCGGTGCCAGTGCATCCTTGAAGTCGGCGGCGGTTGCGAACCGTTCATCCGGGTCGCGGGCCATCGCCCGGGCCAGGGCTTGCTCGATGTTGGGTGGTACTTCCCGTCGCAGCGTCCGAATCGGCGCCGCATCCTCCGTCAGTCGTCGGACCAGGATCGATTGCGGCGTAGGGCCCTCGAACGGGAGAGATCCCGACAGCATCTCGTACAGGACACAGCCGAGCCCGTATACGTCGCTCCGGCCGTCGATCGTGCGTTGTCCTGCTGCCTGCTCAGGGCTCATGTATGCGGGTGTGCCGATGGCGAGCCCAGTTCGGGTGAGGTGCTCCTCTGCCTCGGGCCCGATCGGTAGCGCAACCCCGAAGTCCGCGATGTAGGAATGACCTTCCGTGAGAAGCACGTTGCCGGGCTTCACGTCGCGGTGCACCACGCCCTGTCGGTGGGCGAAGTCCAGGCCGTCGGCTACCTCGCGGACGATGCGCAGCGCCTCAAGCACCGGGAGAGGCCCTTCGCGATCGATCCTGTCCCGCACCGACTCCCCGTCGACAAACGGCATGACGTAGTAGAGGAGATCGTCCACCTGCCCCGAGTCGAATACCGGGAGGATGCTCGGGTGTGTCAGGCCCGCGGCGAGCTCGACCTCACGCAGGAACCGGTCGGGACCGACGGCGGCTGCCACCTCGGGCAGGAGCACCTTGAGGGCCACGTCCCGCTCGTGACGCAGGTCCCGAGCGCGGTAAACGATAGCCATCCCGCCACGCCCGATCTCCTCTTCGAGCCGGTAGCGGTCGCCCAGCGCTGCGTTCAGTCGGTCGCGAGCGTCCATTCGGCTGCTCCGAACGAGTTGGGGGGCCGTCCGATGCGGACAGCGTGAAACTAGAGTGGCGGCGGATCGTCGGGCAAACCGGACCGCGCGCTGCAGACGCCGGTTCGTACCACTTGCCGGTCACTGATCGGCAGGGTGACAGTATGTCGCACAAAACCGGTAGGTGTGTTGCGCGACCCTCTGCGAAAGTGGGCATGTGGGAATTCGACGGAGGGTCCGGAAAGGGACCAGCGATTTCGCTACCTTGCTGGAATCGGCACGGCCGGTCGATCTTAACGCCCATGTCCGAGATCCCCGGTTACCAGAAATTCTTCGCCGAGCTCAAGCGCCGGAAGGTATTCCGCGTCATGGCCGTGTACGGCACGGTCGCATTCATCCTCCTCCAGCTGGCGGATATCGCGTTCGAGCCGCTCGGCCTCCCGGGCTCGGCGATGACATTTCTCGTCGTACTCGCACTGTTCGGGCTTCCGATTGCCGTGGTGCTGGCGTGGGCGTTCGAGGTCACGCCCGAGGGTGTCAGGAAGACGGAGGACGCAGCGCCCGGCGAACTCACCGAGATCATCGCCGCACCCGCGAGCGCCAGGTGGCCGGCGGGTGTGCTGGCGGTGGTCGGCGTGGCCGCGCTGATATGGGGAGCGTGGTTCGTCGGCAAGCAGGCCGGAGTTACAGAGGCGTCGGAAACGTCCGGGACCCCTGATG
>JAUVPT010000094.1 GCA_030598525.1 Gemmatimonadota bacterium | reverse complement strand
AGAAACTCGAGTATGAGCTCTTTGCCCGGTACGCCCGGAGCATGGCCCTGCTGGAAGTGGGAAACATGGATGGCGCGCGCGAGGCGCTCGCCGAACTCGCGCTGGTCTCGCAGAGGGTCCGCGGCTACGAGGCGATCGCGAAGCTCGAGCGCCCGCAACAACTGCTCGAGTTGCACGAGGCCACGACCCTCAGCAGATTCGACCGTGCCGAAGGCGTGCCGGCCGAAGGTATCCCGCGTCTCGAGGCTTCCCTCGCGGCAGCGAGTCTGAGCCCGCACGAACTCGCGCGCCCGACCTACGAGCTTGCGATGGCCTACCTCGACGCCGGCCAGCCGGAGACCGCCGCCACCGTGGCCCAGCGCATTCTCGACATAATCCCCACCGCTCCCGAGCTGAACTTCGCCGCCGCGAAAGCCTGGGCAAAGGCGGGTAATCGGGATCTCGCGCTCGAACACCTGCAGACCTACCTGGACGTGATGCGTAACGCAGACGATGACAATGAACGAGTCCAGGAGGCCACCGCCCTGTTGCAACGGCTCGTGCCGCGGAGCTGAGCGGGACCAATGTCGCGCCGGATCGTAGACATCAGCCAGCCAGTGAACGCCGCGACCGGCGTGTGGCCAGGAGACACCCCCTTCTCCAGTGAGTTCAGCTGGGACATGGCGAAGGGTGCCAGCTGCAACGTCTCGCGTATCACCACCAGCCCGCATAACGGAACTCACGCCGATGCCCCGCTCCACTTCCTGCCCGGCGCCGCCGGCATCGGGGAAGTGCCTCTGGGCCCGTATCTCGGACCCTGCATCGTGATCGACGGACCGCGCGAGGGTCAGATCGAGCCCTCCCACTTCGTCGGCATCGATCTTGCCAATACTCCACGGATCCTGGTGCGTACGCGGGACGATGCAGGCACGGAATTCCCCAGGGAATTCGTGAGCCTGTCCCGGGAGGCGGCCCGATGGCTTGCCGACCGAGGGGCTCTCCTGATCGGACTCGACACACCCTCCATGGATCAGTTCGACAGCAGGACCATGGACGCTCACCACGCGCTGCTCGGTGCCCGCGTGGCGATTCTCGAGAACCTCGTCCTCGCGCATGTGGATCCGGGTTACTGGGAATTGATCGCGTTGCCACTGCGCTGGTCCGGACTCGATGCCTCGCCGGTGCGAGCGGTGCTACGCGAGTTGTCTGCGGACTGACCGGGAACTACCCCCTGGCCGGTGCCCACGGCGGCGCCCGCACTCATCTGGAGGACCGATGTCCGAGCAGCTGCCCGGCGAGACCATTGACGCCCGCGCCGAATCGGCACGCGACCACGAAGCCCTGAGCTTTCTGCGACGGTATGAGGTCGCGCTGGTCGTGCTCGAAGGTCCGGGAGCCGGCGAGAATATCTGGATCACCCGTCTTCCGTTTCTGGTTGGCCGGGGCGAAGAGTCGACAATGGCGCTCACGCACGAATCCGTGTCCCGGGACCACGCCGAGATCCACATCAGTACCGACGGTCAGCTCGAGCTGGTGGACAAGGGCAGCAGCAACGGGAGTTTCGTCAACAGCGAGCGTGTCGACACCGCACTGCTCGAGGATGGTGACCGGATCCGATTCGGATCGGTGCGCTACCAACTCCTCGTCGAGGAACGCGGGCCGATGACCTACGTGGCCGACTGATCCCGCACTCCGAACTTCGTCAATGACAGGCGCCCCCTCCGTCATGGAGGGGGCGCACTGCCATTCCCTGAGCAGTCAGGCCGACCTCAGACTTCGTCGAAGTACCATTCCTTCAGACACTGCACCTTTTCCTCGTAGCTGTCCGGGTACAGCGCCCACAGGCTGGCCGCGATCGAACTGACGATCGAGTTCCCGTCCTGCGGCGTGAAGCAATAGCCCACGATTTCCTTGCCGCCCTGCATCACCGCAAGTGTCTCGGTGGGAATCACCGTCTGGTTGAGAATTCGGCCGAAGAAGCCATGGTCCCGACCAAAACTGAAGACGGAATTCGCGGTCTTCTTGTACGTGGTCGCGATCCGGTCGTTGTCACGGATCCTCTGCAGCACGGCATCCATGTCCGTGGATTTGTTCAACTGCAGGTGGTACTGAATCACGTGCATGTACTGCGTGTTGAGCTTCAGCGCGCTACTGAACAGATTCAGCTCCAGACCCATGGTCTTGAACAGATGGTAGGCATCACGCGCATGGTGCGTGCCATAGATGGGGTCGCCGTGCTTGCCCACCTCGGGACTGGGGATAAACGACGTGTCCTGGCTGAGATCATTGCTGCGGCGGATGCAGAGGAAACGACCCTGCTTGAGGTTGTCCTGCCCGTCATCAAGGGCCAGGGTATCGATCAGCACGCTGATGTTGTGCGTATTGCAACTGACCACCTGGATGAACTTGTCTTCGCCGTGGATCAGTGCGCGATCATTGATGCCCCGCGCGTACATCTTGCCAAAACCAAACTCACTGCCCTGCGCGACAAAGAGCTCCGTGTTCTGGGCAAAGTCGTTGTAGAGATCTTCTTTCATCTTGTTGCCCGCCGGCGTGCAGTCAATCACCACCGAGGCTTCCTCGAGGGCCTGCTCCGTGGTATAGGCCGGCGTGCCGACTTCCAGCTCCTCGAACGAGGAGGCGCGTTCGGGATCCGTCGCAAGCTTCGCCCCGCGCCGGATCAGTTCACGAACCTTGGAGCGGTCCGTGAGCAGGGGCGTTCTCTTGTGGAAGATCACTTCGTCGATACCGAGATCGGCCTGATACGCGCTCAGCAAGCCGATCAACGGCTCACCAATCGTACCGGTGCCCACGACCAGAATCTTCTTTTCGCGGCTCATGAACCGTGCCTCCCTGGCAACAGAGATGAGACTGGAATCCGCGGATCCATCGCCCCGGCCGGGCCGGAATCCGTGCAACAGCGGTCACGATAGCAGGAATTTCCGGCCCCGGCTGCCCCCGGGACCGCATCCGCGGAGCTTTTGCGAGGCCCGGCAACTCAGGCCGGGCCAAGTACCCTCGCGAGATCGGGCGGGCCGTCGATCCAGTGCACGAGCGTGGCGAGATCGTCACCGACATCCTCGAGATCGCAGACCCCGAGCAGAACCGGTTCCCACGGATCCCGGAAGAGAACCAGAGGTCCGGGAAGCTGCCCGATCGAGGCCAGGCACCAGGCCACCATCCATTCCGAGAGCGTACCCAGCCCGCCGGGAAGTCCGAGAAAGGCGTGACCCTGCCGCAGCAGCGTGGACATGCGGGCGAGGTAGTCCGGCTCCGTCCATTCTTCGTGCAGCGCGGCGTTTGGCGTCCGCGCCTGGAAAATTGGTGTCGTCACGCCGATGACCCGGCCACCGGTCCCCTGCGCCCCTCGACTCGCCGCACCCATCGCGCCCTCGTATCCACCAGACATGAGGGTCCAGCCGAGGCGGGCGATTTCCACCCCGCAAGCGTGGGCAAGCCGGCCGGCGGCACCGTCGGGATCCGTACGGGAACTTCCGAAGCAGACACAACGCCTCTCAACGGTCATCTTGACGCCTCCAGTTGGCCACCCGCTGCGACCCACGCCAGCCGGTTGTGCTCGAAGTCGGTTCTGGGGCATTCTATGCTTGGTAGAGTTGTTCCCCCCAACGCTTTCACACCCGCTCGCGGAGCACCCGACCATGCGCAAACCCGGTGGAGGATTCCGAGGCCCTGGCTCGCCGTTCGCCCGCGGCACCCGTCCTCAGTTCGGTCCCGGCGTGCCTCTCCCGCCGGTCGTCAAGAACCTGCTCATCGTGAACCTGGCCTTGTTCGCGATGGAACTCCTTCCGGGCGTGGATGCGATCGAGATCGCCCGGAACTTCGGCTTCGTTCCGGCCGATGTATTCGCCGGTGGCAAGGTCTGGCAGTTGTTCACGTACATGTTCCTGCACGGTTCCTTCAGCCACATCTTCGTCAACATGCTGATCCTGTGGATGTTCGGGACGACCGTCGAGCACCAGTGGGGCAGTAAGCCGTTCCTCTGGTACTACGTCATCTGCGGGGTCGGGGGCGCGCTGACCACGTGGGCCATGGGACCCTCGAGTCAGGTTCACACAATCGGCGCCAGCGCAGCCGTGCTGGGTGTACTCCTCGCCTACGCAATGATGTACCCGGACCGGAAGGTCTTCCTCTACTTCTTCATCCCGATCAAGGTGAAGTATCTGGTCTGGGGCCTCGCCGCGATCGACCTGTTCGCCGCCTTCGACGGGCGCCAGGACGGACTCGCGCACTTCGCGCATCTCGGCGGGATGCTGTTCGGGTGGCTCGACCTGAAGCAGGACTGGAGGGTCGGTGCCTTCGGCCGGAAGTTCCGTGCCCAAAGTGCCCGACGAAAGATGGACGCCAATACGAAGCGCACGGAGCAGGAGCAACTGAATCGCAACGATCTCACGCGCGAGACGAACCGCATCCTGGAAAAGATCAACCGCGAGGGTATGGACTCGTTGACCCCGGAAGAACTCAGGACCCTGCGTGAAGCCAGCCGTCGCTGATCCCTTTCCCCGCCAGATCGAGCTGCGACCTGGACGCCGGCGCAGTATCGAACTGAGTCTGGAGGGTGGCCGATTCGTCGCCCGCATCCCGGCCTCCTCGGCGGGACCACGCCTCGACGCGGCGCTCGAAAGACTACGCGGGCAGCTCTGGGACCGGCTCCAGCGTGAATCCGTCTACACGGATGCCGCACTTGCCGAACTCGCCACACAAGTTGTCCGCTCCCACCTGAACGATCTCGCGCTGCCACCATGGTCGGTGCGGTTCAGTCGCCGGCAGCACAAGCGATGGGGCAGCTGCAGCTTCGACGGCCAACGAGGCACGATCCGGATCAGTGCGCACCTCGTGGGTCATCCCCGCTGGGTGATCGCCGATGTGCTCCTGCATGAACTCATCCACCTGCTCGTGCACGACCACGGATCCAGCTTTCAACGCCTGGTGCAGAGAAGCCCCGACCACGATCGTGGCCGGGGCTATCTCGAGGCACTGGAAACGGTGGAGCGTGTCGGTCCGAGGATCTCTGCCACTCTCCCGCTCGAAGAGGACGCAGCTCTTCAGGCCGGCCTCTTCAGTGCGGGATCGCCGGACTAGTCCTTGTCCGTATCCGTCTTGCCCGTACCGATGAGCCGCGTGGGTATTCCCGCCGTACGACGACGACGACGACGCGGTCGATCCGTTCGCTGTTGCGGTACTGCCTCCGCCCTCTCCGGGCTCGGGGCCGGATCCGGGCTCACGACCGGTTCGTTGACCGTTCGTTCCGCCTCCCGTTCATCCGCACTCCGCTTCTGCTCCATCCACTCTTCCTCGGGAACGGGACGTACGTACGACTCCCGAGAGACGCTCGATGAATCCCCCGCAGGTTGCACGGCACGTTCACGGGGTCGCCGACGCCGTGGGGGAGCATCCTCGACCAGACGAGTCTCGCGACCGACACCCGCCGCAAATTCCGGGTTGATTTCGGGTTCAGGGGCCGTCAGAGGTTCCGGGGCCGTCCTGGGAACCTTGACCACGTCCTCCTGATCCGCGGAAACCCGCGGCGCCTCGTCACCGTTCTGTGGCTCCGGCCGCGGCGTGGCGCTCCCTGATCCTCGAGGTCCGCGGCGACGACGGCGACGACGAGGACGCTCCCCCTCGTCTGTCCTCGAAGCGTCTTCGTCACGGGGAGCTCCAGTCGGGTCTGGTTGCGAATTCACCAGTGGTTCCGCGTCGACGGGTGTCCGTTCCGCGGGCTGCCGGTCTTCGGGCTGCGGCGCAAACTCGCGCACGGGTTCAGGTCTCGATGCGCGTTCTGACACGGCATCTGGACGAACCGTTTGCGTAGATTCGGCGACGGCCGGATTCTCAGCCGTGGGCGCCACCTGGGTCTCGCCTTCTTCCTCACCACGGCGTCTGCGACCCCGACCACCACGGCGACCCCGCCGGCGACGGCGGCGACGGCTTTCCTCACCTTCCTCCGCGGCCGGGTGCTCGGAACTGGTACGCGGACCACTGGTCTCGGCGACCACTTCCGTCACCGGCTCGGCCATCCGCTCACGCGGCGGAGCATCGTTCGGACGCGAACGACGGCGACGTACCGGACGTTCCTCGGTCCCGGATTGAGCACCTTCCGCGGCGGCGCGTCGCGCTCCACGGCGCTCGTCGCCCCGCGGGCTGTCACCCTCATCCCTGCGACTGCGGCGACGACGACTCCCGCGCTCGCTGTCTCCGGACTCCTCCTCGCGATCCACGCGTCCACGACCCGGGCGTTCGCGATCCGGACGCCTCCGGGGCTCCGCGGCCCGCGACTGTTGCGCCCCGGAATCCCGGCGCTCGCCGGCGCTCTTCTCGATTTCGGCGACCAGATCCCGGCGCCGGTGCAACGAGATGATCTGGAACTGCTCGCGATGCAGGCGCGGATCATCCACGACATCGATACGGATCCCCGTGCTGCGCGCGATGCTCTGCAAGCCGTTGGCACGATCGGTCATGAGGATCAGGGCCAGAGTCGGATTGGCCCTGACCTGGACCGCCTTTTCGTTACCCGTCGCGGCAAGCTTGAGCAGGAGACGCTCGACCTGGTTGGCCAGGGTATCCGTCGACAGCACCTGACCTCCGCCGCCGCAGTAGGGACAGTCGTCGCTGAGTCGGTCTTT
>JAUVPT010000179.1 GCA_030598525.1 Gemmatimonadota bacterium | reverse complement strand
GTTGATCGTGAGCGCCGGAATCTCGTCCGGGAGTCCGGCCCCGATGGCGGCCTGCCGGGCCGGGGCCTGCCCCACTCCGGCCTGCACGACGTTGCCCATGATGACATCCTGGATGTCCGCCGGCGCCACGCCCGATCGCTCGACCACGCCGGAGATCGCCCGCGCCCCGAGTTCGGGGGCTTTGAGAGGCGAGAGTCCACCGAGGAACCTGCCCGTCGGCAGCCTGGCGGCACCGACGATCACCGCCGTCCGCTCCATGTCACTCATTTCAGCCACTCCTCGCACCCCTGTCGTCGCCGCGTGTCCGCCAGTCCTACGATTCGCCAATCTTCGCCCACCCTGGCGATCAGGAACACGTTCACGCCGCAGTGCGACAGGTTGCCGTTGTAATGAAATGCGTAGGGGGTAAACACTGTTGCGAGATTGTCGTCGATGCGAATCTCGGCGGGGCCGATCCTCTCGTCGAACGCACCGGGCTCAGCATCCCCTACCGCCTCTACGAACCCCTCGATAGCTCCATATCCGACGTCGGCGACCCCGTCCCGGGTGCCGGAACTCGCCATCTTTCCCATCTCCGGGTGAAACAGTTCCCGCACGGCCGCAGAGTCCGCATCCCGCATCGCGTCGAACAGGGCATTCACTATCGCCTGGACTTCGTCTTCAGCGCTCTGCCCTGCCGCCGGCGTCGCGAATCCGCCGAAGAACATCCCCGCCACCAGTGCCACGATCGCGATTCGCCTCATCCTGTTTCCTCCCCGTTGGACTCGCCCGGCACGGGCATGCACGTACCCATCATCTTCGTATGCTGTCAGTCGTCTGGCCCCGCACCGCTTCCGGCACAAGGGGCTGCTCACAGACGTCGGTCACGGAGCAGCCGGCTCCTCCTCCTGGAACGTCCACCGCCCGGCCCCATGCCACGAACGGATCGTGCTCGAAGGCAAGCCACCAGCCCTCCTTCGCGGCAAGCGTGAGCATCGCCCTCTTGCTCTCCAGCGTCACCATCGGCTCCACGTCGTACCCCATGATCCACGCCAGTGGCAGGTGCGCCGTCGTCGGGACAAGGTCCGCCAGGAACAGAAGTTCCTCGCCCCCGAGGTCGACTCGAATCGACTGGTGGTGCGGCGTGTGCCCCGGCGTGTGCTCCATGCGGACGCCGGGAACGATTTCCGAACCTGCCGCTACCAGCTCGAGGCAGCCCGCTTCCGCCAGCGGCTCGAAGTTAGCCGCCATGTAGCTGGCCCTGACCCTCTCATTGTCGAGGCGCGCGAACTCGTACTCGCCACGACTGACCACGTAGCGGGCCTCGGGGAACGCGGGCCGGACCGTTCCGTCGGCATCTCGAACGGTCCCGCCGCCCGCATGGTCAAAATGCAGGTGAGTGGCCACCACCACGTCGATATCCGAGGACTCTACTCCGAGAGCTGCCAGGGACGATTCCAGTCGGGTCGGGGTCCCCTCATTAGACACCCCGTATATCGACCGGAACTTGTCGCTCTCCTTGTTGCCGAGTCCGGTGTCGATCAAGACCTTCGCGCTGTCCGTCTCCACCAGCAGGCAACGCATGGCGAGCGGAATGCGGTTCCGTTCATCGGCCGGAGCCCGACGGGCCCACAGCGGTTTGGGCACCACCCCGAACATTGCCCCACCGTCCAGCCAGAGGCTGCCCGCATCGACCGGCCGCACCCTGGCACGATCTCCCTCCAGCTGCAGAGACTCAGGCACGCAAACCCTCCTCCGAAGCAGCCGGTGGCGGCAAGAAGGTCACCCGGCCCGCGATCCAATCCTCCAGTTCGTCCCAGTAGACGATCCCCTGACGGTCGGCAGCCTCGAGCATACGGAGAAGGATGACCGCGGTGGCCCGGGCGTCGTCTCCCGCGCGGTGCCGGTTTACGATGTCCACATCGTAGTATCGACACAACGAGTCGAGACCTCGTCGTCGGAGTCCGGGGAGGACGCGGCGGGCCAATCGTACGGTGCAGAGCCTCGGTCCCTCCGGCATCAGCGAGTCGGCCATTCGAAACTCCTCGGCCACGAATCTCCAATCGAATCCCACGTTATGAGCCACGAAGACCCGGCCTTTCAGGGCCTCCCGCACGCGCGCCGCGATGTCCCTGAAACGAGGCGCGCCGACCACCATCTCCTGCTCGATGCCGGTCAAACGAGTAATCCAGCCCGGGATCCACGCTTCCGGATTCACGAGCGTAGTGTATTCACCGCAGATTTCTCCGCCTTCCACCAACACGGCGGAAAACTCCACGATCCGCGCACCCTTGGTCACGGCACTGCCTGTGGTCTCGACATCCACGACCGCGAACTTCGTGTCGGACAGCCGTGCCCGATCGTTGATCGTCGGCCGCTCGACGAGTCTCCATACCCCGTTCGCATCCACGGAAAAGCGACTGTCCTTTCCGAGAAGGTCGAACACGAGACGTGATGCCAGACCCGGGGGAGCTTGCATGAGGCCGAATACCTCCCTGGCAAGGTCCGGTGTGTCGATCGGCTTCCGGCCCACGGTCTCCAGGGCCCTCTGCACAAGTGGAGTGTGGGCCCCGAAGCTGAGCCCGTGCGAACTCATGGCTCGTCTCGCTGGATGGGCATCGTCATGCACCGGGGCCCACCGCCCCCACGCACGAGTTCGGAGCCCTCGAACCCGATCACGAACCTCTCGTCCGTCCCGAGCTCCACGTCACCCGCCAGGAAGTCCTCGCCCCGGACGATTCTCAGCCCCCCTTCTTCCTGCAGGGCATGCAGCGTGTGTTCGTTCCGGTCGTAAGCGAGGACCTGTCCAGGACCTACTGCAAAGAAGTTGCACCCGCTGGCCCACTGCTCGCGCTCCTGCATCGTTCGCCTCTCACCTCCACACGGGATGGGTGTGAGAGGGAGCCCTAGGTCCTCGAGAGCGTGAAACAGACTGGAAGCCTCCTGGACCCCGGCAGCGCCCTTTCGAATGCGCAGCACGGGAAGTCGCGTCGGACCCATGAAGTAGGGCGGGAAGACGCAGCACACCTCTCGGTCCAGCATCGTGAAGATCATGTCCAGGTGGATGGCCGCCCGGTGCGCCGGCAGCAGGACCACGACCAGGTCCGTGATCTCCGTCGTGCGGAACACCTCTTCGGCCAGGGCATCGATGCCTGCAGCCGTCGTTCGCTCCGACATCCCGACGGCCAGAAGGTCCCGCCGGAGTACGTGAACGTCCCCACCCTCGACGCGCACGTTGAGTCGCCGCTCGTGAGCCCCGTCGAACAGGATGCCGGCGTTATCGAGCGCCGGGTGCGCCCGGAACAGGGTCCAGGCCAGGATCTCCTCGCTCCACCGAACCTCGTGCTTCATCGAAGCCACCATCACCCGATGGCCGATTACGGCGGCCGAGTCGCGAGTGAAGAACAGGTTCGGAAGAGGCGGAAGAGTATAGCCGGCCTCATTGACCAGATCCGCGAGAGCACCACCCGAGCTGACTTCGCCCTCGATGAGAAGGCGGGTGATTTCCTCGGGAGCGGCGTCTGCCGCCCGCGAGCCGAGGGAACCGCCCGTGTTGGCGAACAGATACTCGCGAGCCTCGGGCTCCCGAAGGACATCCGCCAGCAAATCGGTCAGTTCGTGAACCGTTGCGAACCGGGAAAGGATGGCCGTGAAGCGGCTGTGCTCTCGCCGAGCGAACTGAAGATCGAGAATGTCGTCGAACAGGTAGTCCGCGCGATTGCCCGGCGTCACTACAGCAAGCTCGGGCCCCGGGGTATGACAGATGACCGTCCTGAGGCGACCGATCTCGCTATGAACGCCGATCATTCGGTTTCTTCCGCTGCGGCACCAGCCTCCGTGACCAGGTAGCACAGGCCTTCGAGCTCCAGGGTCACGTCCATCTCCCGAACCGCTACTTCAGGAGGCAGACGAAGCTTGATCGGAGCGAAATTGAGTATTGCCTGCGCACCGGCCCGGACGGCTCGATTCGCTGCCTTCTGCGCCGCCTCAACGGGCGTGGCTATGATCGCGATGGAAATCTCGCGATCGACGAATGTCTGCTCCAGCTCGCTCAGCGCCTGGACACTGACCCCAGCCAGCTCCCGCCCGATCTTGGAGCGGTCTGAATCGAAGGCGGCCACGACGTCGAAACCGCGCTGGGTGAAGAATCCGTAGCCGAGGAGTGCTGAGCCGATCTTGCCGACGCCCAGTACGGCGACCCTCCAGCGGCGAGTCAGGCCGAGGATCTCCTCCAGGTGAACCCGGAGATCCGACACCGCGTAGCCCTGGCCCCTTTTCCCGAACGAGCCGAAGTGACTGAGGTCTTTCCGCACTTGCGCAGCCGTAGTGCCCGTCGACTCGGCGAGCTCCCGGCTGGACACGACCTTCAGCTCCTGCCGGTCCAAAGTGCGAAGCCGGCGCAGATAGCGCGACAGGCGTCGCACGGTCGAGTCCGAGATTTTGCGTGCCATGGTCTCGCTTGTGAAAGGTAGCACAAGAAGATACGTAACCGGGCGGCTGTTCTCAACTCGTCGGCGGGGGCCCTGCAGGCCCGTCCTGTCGAATCTCCGCTAGACGGCCCGCGAGCTCAATGAACTGGGCCGGCGTAAGAGTCTCCGGCCGCGCCTGAGGGGAGAGCCCGCAGGCCTCCAGGACCCGGTCCACATCGG
>JAUVPT010000059.1 GCA_030598525.1 Gemmatimonadota bacterium | reverse complement strand
GTCACCTCGCCGTAACTCCACGACCGGATCTGGTCCGGCGAGGCGATCTTGATCTGCATCCAGTCGAAGTCCGAAGAACCGGCTCCGCGATGCCGGGGGAAGTCGATCATCCTGTCTGACCCCTCTGTCGCTTGAGAATCTTCATCCGCCGAAGATTGAATCGTCGCGGTTGCTGCCCAGCGTGACGCTGAGTCCGAGGGCCTGGAGCTCCTTCACTAACACGTTGAAGCTCTCGGGCACACCCGGCTTGGGCAGGTTTTCGCCTTTCACGATCGCCTCATACGCCCGGCTGCGGCCGGTGACGTCGTCGGACTTGACCGTGAGCATCTCCTGGAGCGTGTGCGCCGCGCCATACGCCTCGAGCGCCCACACTTCCATTTCTCCGAAACGCTGGCCGCCGAACTGCGCCTTACCGGCCAGCGGCTGCTGCGTGACCAGGCTGTAGGGCCCGATCGAGCGCGCGTGGATCTTGTCGTCCACCAGGTGAGAGAGCTTCATCATGTAGATCTCGCCCACCGTGACATCGGCGTCGAACTGCTCGCCCGTGCGGCCGTCCCTCAGGGTCATCTTCCCGCCCGGCGTGATGCCGGCGGCGAGCATCAGCTCGACGACCGCGGCATCCAGACCGGCGGAGATCACTTTCTTGCCGACCAGGCCGGCAGCCGCCGGCCACCCGGCCTCTTTCAGCTTCGGGGCCGTGGAGGCGCCCGATGCGGCTCGCGCAACCTCGAGAACGTAGCGTCCGAAGCTCTGAAGGAACGCTTTCGCAGCCTTGTCCGCTCCGCTCGTGAGGTACGCGTCGAGACTGCGCCCGAGCCCCGCGGGGTGGCCGTTCTTCTTCGGCTTGAACTCCCCATCGAATAGCTGGACTCCCCGGGCAAAGGCCTGGACGGCAGCCACCTCGACAGGCGGTAGTTCAACATCTCGGGCCAGGAAGTGGCCGGCCCACGCGGCCCCGCCGAGTTTCAACAGGGCGCCAATTTCGTGTTCCGTGGCTCCCTGGAATACCGGGGTCTGGGCGCGGAAGCCAAGTTGGCATGCCGCCCAACCGAGGTGCGTCTCCAGGATCTGACCCACGTTCATGCGGCTCGGGACGCCGAGCGGGTTCAGCACGATCTCGACCGGAGTCCCGTCCGGCAGCACGGGCATGTCCTCTTCCGGCACCACCCGGGCGATGATTCCCTTGTTTCCGTGGCGTCCAGCCATCTTGTCGCCGACGGAGATCTTCCTCTTCTCGGCCAGGTAGACCTTCACGAGCTGCACCACTCCGGGCGACAGCTCGTCGGCCTGGAATACCCGGTCGATGGACTCCTCGGTGCGCTCGCGGATGCGCTCGATGCGGCGCTTGGCCTCATCGATCACACGGCGGACCCGCCGGTTGGCGATGTCGTTCTTCACCTTCACCGTGGTCAGATCGATCTCGCTGAGATCGAGATCTCCGAGCGCCTTCTTCCCGAGCTTCGAGCCCTCCTTCAAGAGCGGCTCGATCGTTCCTCGCCGGAGGAGCAGCGCCACGGTCTGCCCCTCGAGCAGCGTCTGGAGCTCTTCGTCACGAGCCTCCGTGATCCGCGTGATTTCTTCGCGCTCGGTCTCACGCAGCCTGGCGATGCGCTCGCCGTGCTCTCGCTCCAGCAGTCCGTCGTCGATGCGGCGCGAGAAGATCTTGACGTCGATGACCGTACCTTCGACTCCCGGCGGCACACGCAGCGAACTGTCCTTCACGTCCTTGGCCTTCTCGCCGAAGATCGCGGTAAGCAGTTTCTCTTCGGGCGAAAGCTCCGTCTCGCCCTTGGGCGTGATCTTGCCGACGAGGATATCGCCCGTCTTCACGCTGGCGCCGACCCGAACGATGCCACGCTCGTCCAGGTCCACGAGCGCCTCTTCAGCGACGTTCGGGATCTCGACCGTGATCTCCTCGGTGCCTCGCTTCGTGTCGCGAACGTGGAGCTCGAGCTCCTGGATGTGCACGGACGTGAACGCGTCGTTCTTGACGAGTCCCTCGCTAATGACGATCGCATCCTCGAAGTTGTGGCCGTACCAGGGCATGAATGCCACGGTGACGTTGCGGCCCAGCGCCAGGGCGCCGAAATCCGTTGCCGCGCCATCCGCGATCACCTGTCCCGTCTTCACCACCTGCCCGGTCTGGACGATCGGGCGCTGGTTGATCGCCGTGTCCTGGTTCGTACGCCAGAATTTCTTCAATCGGTATCGATCGTACTGCGACAGCCGGGCAAGGGGCTCGTCCTGTTTCGCTCCCTTTCGGGCGCCCGTGTCGATCACGATCTCCTCTGCGGTGACGCGCGTGACTTTGCCCCCTCGCCGCGCCGAGATCACGGCGGCGGAATCGGCCGCCACCTTCTCTTCGATCCCGGTCCCCGCCAGCGGCGCGTCCGGGAACAGAAGCGGAACTGCCTGCCTCTGCATGTTCGAGCCCATCAAGGCCCGGTTGGCGTCGTCGTGCTCGAGGAACGGGATGAGGGATGGCGATACCGCCACGAGCTGGTCCGGCGCCACGTCCATGAAGTCGATCTCGTCGGGCGGCAGCAGCGGGTAGTCGTCGCGGCGCCGGCACAACACCAGGTCCTTGACGAATCTGCCTTCGGCGGTGACAACCGCGTTTGCCTGAGCGACCGAATAGTCCTCCTCCTCGGACGCGGAAAGCCATTCGATCTCGTCGGTGACGGTCCCGTCCACGACCTTGCGATACGGGGTCTCGAGGAACCCGAGCTCATTCAGACGGGAGAACGTCGTCATCGAGGTGATAAGACCGATATTCGGTCCCTCCGGCGTCTCGATCGGGCACATCCGGCCATAGTGCGAGTAGTGCACATCCCGCACCTCGAAACCCGCTCGCTCACGGCTCAGGCCACCCGGCCCGAGAGCGCTCAAGCGGCGCTTGTGCGTCAGCTCGGCCAACGGATTCGTCTGGTCCATGAACTGACTGAGCTGGGAACTTCCGAAGAACGCCTGGATCACGGCGCTCACCGTCCGCGCATTCACCAGGTCGTCGATGCTCATCTTGTCAGGATCACTGTTGATCGACATGCGCTCGCGGACCAGCCGGGCCATGCGCGACAGTCCGACCGAGAACTGATTCGCGATCAGCTCTCCGATCGAGCGAACCCGCCGGTTCCCGAGGTGGTCGATGTCGTCCGTGTAGCCCCGGCCCTCGCTGAGCTCGATCAGGTAACGGACGATCGCCACGAAGTCGGACGGCGCCAGTACCGTCGTGTCGGCCGTGGGGACCGGAATGTCCAGGAGCCTGTATACATCACGCAGGCGGTGATTGACCTTGTGCCGCCCCACGCGCCCGAGATCGTATCGCTTCGGGTTGAAGAACAGCCGGTCCAGCGCCGTGCGCGCCGTCTCGAGGTTCGGGGCCTCCCCGGGACGAACGAGCGAGTAGATATTCCGCAGCGCTTCGGCCTCACCGCTCGTCGGATCCTTGGCCAGCGTGTTCCGGATGAGCGGCGACTCACCCCTCGGCCCACCGGTGAACACGAGCGCCTCGCGGACACGCTTCTCCCGGAGGCTCGTGAACAGATCGATGGTGAACTCGTCGCCCCGCTTGGCGATGACTTTCCCCTTCTTCGGATCGACTACGTCCGCCGCAAGCGTCGGTTGGACGCTCCAGTCGCGACGCATGGTGAGATCCTCGAACGAACCACGGAGCGGAATGAACGCGGCGCTCGAGAACACGTCGATGCGCTCGACGCCGGCCCTGAGGAGTCGGTCGTACAGATCATCCGTCAGCTCTTCACCGCGGCGCGCCACAAAAGCCGTGGGCTCGTCGAACACCGGCACTTCCCCGACACCCGCCTCCTTGAACCGGCGAGCCAGCGTATCGTCCAGGCGCTCGCCCAGGCGGGCCAGCGTTTCGTCTCCGGCCGTAACGTCGTCCGCGAGCCACATCGGCTCGTCCTTCGTCGGGTCGAACTTGCCGAGGTCCTGCGTGCGGGGATCACCTTCGTACTCCGCGTCCAGGATCGACTCCACGAGCGGTGTGCCGATCACTTCCCGACGGATTGTGCGGTCATCCGAGATCTCGCCCAGAAGCACTTCGCGGTGCTCGTAGAACATCTCGAGGATATCCGGATCCGTCCCGTGGCCGAGCGCCCGCAGAAGGGCGGTGGCCGGGAACTTCTTCCGCTTGTCGATGTGGACGTGGATCACATCGTGAATGTCGAGCGTGAACTCGACCCACGATCCGCGGAACGGAATGATCCGTGCCGAGAAGAGACGCGTGCCATTGGGATGCACGTTCTCCTCGAACACGACACCGGGCGACCGGTGCAGCTGGCTGACGATGACGCGCTCAGCGCCGTTCACGACAAACGTCCCGTGCTCCGTGAGAAGCGGCAGGTCGCCGAGGTAGACTTCCTTCTCGAGGATGTCCGCCGGCCGGCGCTCTCCATCGCCCAGGTCCTCCCAGAGCACGAGACGGAGCGTCGCCTTCAGGGGCGCCGCATACGTCATGTCGCGCTCCATGCACTCGTCCACCGAGTACTTCGGCTCGCCTAGCGCATAGGACTGGAACTCGAGCGAGTAGTTCCCGTTCACATCGTCGATCGGGAAGATCTCGTTGAAGATCCGCTCAAGCCCTACATCTCCTCGCTCGCCCTCGATGTCGGGCTGCAGGAGTCTCTCGAAGGCCTGGATCTGGACGTCCAGGAAATGCGGGGTCTCCATCGGAGAGTCCAGCTTCGCGAAAGAGACTACCGATCCCGTGTTGTTCGGTTCAGCCAACTTGGTCACCCCTGGTGGTGGACCGACCCGTGGGGTCGGTTCAGGTACTGCGATATTAAGGCACAGAACGCCCTGACCCCCGGGGACCCGTTAACGGGCCGCAGGGGCACAAAGGGCGCCGTGCGAGCGCAAACTGCCTTCTTGTCTGAAGAGCTACGCATCTAGAGCCACTGGTCGAGTTGTCGTGGTGGGATCCCGCAGAACGGGCCCCCGATTACACCACTACTTCAACTCGACGGTGGCTCCCTGCTCCTCCAGCTTCGCCTTGATGGCCTCGGCCTCCTCTTTGGAGATCCCTTCCTTCACCGGCTTCGGAGAGTTGTCGACCAGATCCTTGGCCTCCTTCAAACCGAGCGAGGTGACCTCGCGCACTGCCTTGATGACCTGGATCTTCTTGTCGCCGATTCCGACCAGGATCACGTCGAACTCGGTCTGCTCTTCAGCAGCACCCGAATCTGCACCGGCCACAGCCACCGCGACCGGAGCGGCCGCCGTGACACCGAACTTGTCCTCCATCATCTCTTTCAACTCGGCGGCCTCGAGGACCGTGAGCGAGCCGATTGCGTCGAGAAGCTCTTCAACCTTGCTCATGTTTCCGTGTACTCCCTGCCACTGTGTTCACCAAGTTAGGGGCCGGTCCCGATGGCTTCGGACCGTGCTCTCCCCGTGGGGATCCGGGACCCGTCCCTAATGCTCCCCCTGCTTGCCTACTTCTTCGACCATGCTGGCGATGTCGCGGATGAGCGAATTCAGCGCTCCCGCGATGCCGCCGACTCCGGCCGTCAAACCGCCAGCGATCGTCGCCAGCAGATGGTCCATCGGCGGAAGTTCCGCCAGCCTCGTCACTTCCTCCGGCGATACGACCCGGCGCTCTACGATGCCGACCTTCACGACCGGGCGCTCCTCGTTCCCCTTCGCGAACTCCCGCACCACCTTCGCCGGCGCCACGGGGTCGGAACCTCCGAGCACCAGGGCGGTCGGCCCCTGCAGGTGCTCCGATAGATCGGGAATGTCGGTACCCTCAAGGGCCCGAAGCGTGAGCGAGTTCTTGACCACACGGTACTCGGCGCCGGCCTCGCGAAGCTGTCTCCGCAGAGCGCCGATCGCCTCAACGGTGAGGCCGGTAAAGTCCGTAAGGTAGACGACTTCCGAAGAGGTCAACTGCCCCTGCAGTTCCTCGGAGATCGCCTGCTTCTGATCCAGTTTCATTGCCATAGTGCTATCCCGACCTGGACCCGCGTTCGCACGCGGATCGCATCCTTACCGATATGGGTTCGGGTCGATGCCGACCCCGGGACCCATCGTGCTGGAAACCGTCACACTTCGAATGTAGGTACCCTTCGCCGCCGACGGCCTGTTGCGCTTGATGGCTTCCATCAGCGACTCGACGTTCTCCAGGAGCGCTTCGATGTCGAAGCTGACCTTGCCGACGGGGGCGTGAATGATGCCTGTCTTGTCCACCCTGAACTCGATCCGCCCGGCCTTCGATTCCTTCACCACACGGGCGACGTCCATGGTAACCGTCCCCGCCTTCGGCGTCGGCATCAGACCCCTCGGACCGAGCACACGTCCCAGCTTTCCGACGTCCTTCATCATGTCAGGGGTCGTGATGGCCACATCGAAGTCAAGCCACCCGCCCTGGATCTTCTCGACGAATTCAGTGCCCACGTAGTCAGCGCCGGCTTCTTCGGCCTCCCGCGCCTTGTCGCCCTGGGCGATCACGAGAACGCGAACATCCCGACCTGTCCCCGCCGGCAGGACCACCGTCCCGCGGACGATCTGGTCGGCGTGCCGGGGATCGACCCCCAGCCGAACGGCGACGTCCACCGTCTCGTCGAACTTGGCGTACGCAGTCTCCTTGACCGTCTCGAGAGCCTGGCGCATCTCGCGAAGCTCCTCGAGGCCGACTGTAGCCGTGGCCGCCTGGTATCCCTTGCCGCGCTTCGCCATCAGTCCGCCACCTCGATTCCCATGGAACGGGCCGTTCCGGCGATCATCCGGGCTCCCGCTTCCTCGTCGTTCGCGTTCAGGTCTTCCATCTTGATCCGGGCGATCTTCACGAGCTGCTCGTGCGTGACCACGGCCACCTTCTCCCGGTTGGGCTCGGCCGAACCGGATTCCAGGCCGAGCTCCTTCTTCAGGAGTATCGCCGCCGGAGGAGTCTTCGTGATGAACTTGAAGCTCCTGTCCATATAGATCGTGATCACCACCGGGATGATCATTCCCGGCTGGCTCGACGTCTTGGCGTTGAACTGCTTGCAGAAGTCCATGATGTTCGCGCCGTGCTGGCCGAGCGCCGGACCCACAGGAGGTGCGGGCGTAGCCTGGCCGGCAGGAATCTGCAGCTTTACGAGCGCCATGATTTTTTTCTTCGGTGCCGCCATGATATACCTGCTCAGAATCCCTTAAGCTGCGTGTAGTCCAGTTCCACGCTGGTCGGTCGGCCGAACAGGCTTACCTGGACGCGTACCTTGCCCTTGTCCGGGATCACCTCTTCCACCGTGCCACTGAAGTCGCTGACAGGTCCCTCCATCACCTCCACCACCTGTCCGGGGTGGAACGGGATCTCTTCCTTCGGTCCTTCTTCCTCGATCGCCTCCGCGATGCCGAGAATCTTGTTGATCTCGTCCGGGTGCAGCGGCTGAGGCTTCGTGCCGCCCCCGAGGAACTTGATCACGCTCTGCACACTGTTGACGAGGAACATGGTCTCCTGGTTGAGGACCATGTTCACCAGGACGTAGCCCGGGTACAGGCGCTTCGTGGACCGGATTTTCTTGCCGCCCTTGATCTCGACAACCTCGCGGGTCGGTACGATGACCTCCCGGATCACCTTCTCCTCGGCTTCTCCCGGGAGGTCGGCGATCTTCCGCTCCAGCAGCGTCTTGACCTTGTTTTCGTGCCCGGAGTAGGTCTGGATCGCGTACCAGCGTGCGTCCTGGCCGGTCTCTACCACGTCTTCAGCCACTGAGCACCCCTACGAACGTGCGTACGAACCACGAGAACATGGTGTCCATCAAGCCGATGATGATCGCGATGATGACGCAGAAGACGAGGATCACGGCCGTGGCGTTCCGCAACTGCTCGCGGTCGGGCCACGTAACCCGCTTCATCTCCGTCTGCACGTCCTCGACGAATTGCTGTAAGTCCCTCATCCCGGCCATATCGAAACTATCGCTCTCGTTGTTCCTGCCGTTTGCAAAGACGACTGAAACGCCGGTCCTTCCCCCTTGGATACGGGGAGTCGGCTTCCAGATCACTCCGCTGAAGCGCCTGGAGCCGGGACCGGCGTAGCTACGCCGCCGCGCGCGTCAGCGCGTTTCTTTGTGCGTCCGGTGCGCATTGCAACGCGGGCAGTACTTCTTGAACTCCACGCGCTGCGGGTGCAACCTCTTGTTCTTCGTAGTCGAGTAGTTGCGCTCTTTGCACTCCGTGCACTCGAGCGTGATTTGGTCCCTCATCTATCCAACCTCAGCTCTGCCGTTACTCGGTGATCGCGGTGACGACGCCGGCGCCCACCGTGCGGCCGCCCTCACGAATCGCGAACCTCAGCTCCTTGTCCATCGCGATCGGAGCAATCAGTTCCACGTCCATGTTCACGT
>JAUVPT010000175.1 GCA_030598525.1 Gemmatimonadota bacterium | reverse complement strand
TGAGTCATACTCGTCGATTTCGAAACGACCGAAGTCGATGGCCCCTCGAAGGCTGACGCTGCCCGAGCCACCGCCCTCTGGATGCCAGCCCATTCCGGCGCCCAGCACGGTCACCCAGCGACGCGTAACGGGGAGGCGCCATAGCCGCGGCCCTGCAATATGGAGCTCAGGCGCCACCCCGCGCTCTGCTCCAAACGCCACGGAAGAAAGGCTCAACCACTCCCCGGCGCTGCCCTGGACACGCCCGGCCACGAACGCATTCCACTGACTGATATCGCTGTTGATCTGCTCTCCGGGGACCGCGGAGGGCGGTTGCTCGATCGACTTCCCGATACGCTGGTAGTCCCATTGCCTGTACCCGCCGCCAGCGCGAAGCAGTCCCCCGCCGCTGCCCACACCAAATCCGCGCTGCACGGACAGGTCCGCCGCGAGTGAGCCGCCGGTCCCGACGCCTCCGCGAGCCCTGACGGAGCCCGGTGAATCCGGTTGGACGTAGGCGGGCGCGACCCCGACCTGTATGACACCGCCCAATACGTTCGGACCGGCCAGAAGGGAGGAGAGACCGCGAATCGCGGTGAGCTTCGTTACACCGGTGAGAGGTATCACCGAAAGGTCAGCCCGATTGTCCCAGCCGATGGTGAGAGGGATTCCGTCCAGAGAAACCGAGACCTGTCTTGACTCTGACCCCCTCAGCGTGATGTGGGTTTCGCCCCTGGAGTTGTCCCGGACACGAACGAGAGGCATCGCGCGGAGCATGTCCGCCAGCGACACCGAGGGTGGCGCCTCCGCCGAATCGAGATCGACGACAAGAGCGCTCGACGAGCCAAGAACCTCAGGTATCGCCACACGCGCTACTAAGGGCTCCAGCACGCTACGGATCGTGTCAGGGCTCTGCGGGTGCGCCTGCGCCTGGCCCGGCCGGCTGGATCCGAGAAGGATGAGCACCGTGGCACAGGCTGCGCGTGCGACGCCACGCGTTACCGTGAGGGGGTGGACGCCGGTGCTCGGCTTCCGGTTCGGGTGGCGTTTCGGCTCGATGAGGATCATGTCCGCCTGCAAACTGCTTTCTTGCCCCCTGCGCGTCTACTCCGTCCGCGTCACCGGGTGGCACCGGGCCTCGGGCGGACGATATGTTCCGGGAGCCGCCGTGCGACGGCGGACCTCGAGTGCCAAACCACCCCGTTCTACCTAGGTGAACAGATGATCTCGGCCCGTGGAAACTGGTTGCGCTCATGCCCTCGAATCGCTGCGTGGGTTTTCCTCGCATCGGTCCATCCGGTCACTCCCGCATTCAGCCAGGTCGATTCCGGACTGCTGGCCGGGATGACCGCCCGCTCCATCGGACCGGCCGGAATGAGTGGGCGGGTGGCCGATGTCGTGGCCGCCCCCAGCGATCCGAGTATCGTGTACGTCGGTGCGGCGACGGGCGGTGTGTGGAAGTCCGTGAACGGAGGGCTGAACTTCGAGCCGGTCTTCGATGACCAGCCGGTGGCGGCGATCGGGGCTATCGCCGTCCACCCCACCGATCCGGACGTCGTCTGGGTCGGCACGGGAGAGGGGAACGTCCGTAACAGCGTATCGGTGGGTAACGGTATCTACCGAACACGGGACGGGGGACGGACGTGGGAGCACCTGGGCCTGGCGGCCACGGAGAGGATCCACCGGATCATCATCCATCCGGGAGACCCGAACACTGTCTGGGTGGCGGCGATGGGCCGCGAATGGGGAGAGAATGAAGAGCGCGGCGTCTATCGCACCACGGACGCGGGCCGGACGTGGGAGAGGGTTCTGTACGTAGATGAGCGCACGGGCGCGGCCGACCTGGTCCTCGATCCGAGCAATCCCGAGAAGCTGTTTGCGGCCATGTGGGAGTATCGCCGCTGGCCCTGGTTCTTCAACTCGGGCGGCCCGGGTTCCGGGCTGCATATCACGCGGGACGGCGGTCAGACCTGGACACGCCTGACGGCCGAAGACGGTCTGCCCGAGGGCGACTTGGGCCGCATTGGACTGGGAATCGCCGCCTCGGACCCGCGCATCGTGTACGCCTACGTCGAGGCCGAAGACAATGCTCTGTTCCGGTCCGACGACGGAGGGATATCGTGGCGATCGGTAGGCAAGGGCGACAATGTCGGCAATCGACCTTTCTACTATGCCGATATCCGGGTGGACCCGGAGCGCCCGGATCGAGTCTACAGCCTGTGGTCCGTCATCAGCGTGTCGGACGACGGCGGACGCAATTTCCGCCGACTCGTTGGGTGGGACATCCACCCGGATCACCACGCCATGTGGATCAACCCTGCCGACGCTTCCCACATCGTGATCGGAAACGACGGAGGCGTCGCGATCAGTCGAGATCGCGGACTGACGTGGCGCTTCGTGCGCAATCTCCCTCTCGCGCAGTTCTATCACATCCGGGTCGACATGGAGCAGCCCTACAACGTGTATGGAGGGATGCAGGACAACGGCTCATGGAAGGGACCGAGCACGGTCCTGGAGAACGGGGGAATCAGGAACTTCCACTGGGCGGAAGTCGGGTTCGGGGACGGATTCGACACCTCTCCGGATCCCGATGATCCGATGCGAGGCTACGCCATGAGCCAGGAGGGCTTCCTGAGTCGGTGGGACCTCCGTACGGGCGAACGCAAGGACATCCGACCGGCCCCGGAGGCAGGTGGAAGCCTCCGCTTCAACTGGAACGCCGGATTCGCCCAGGATCCGTTCGATGCAGGGACTATCTACTACGGCAGTCAGTACGTCCATCGCTCGCGGGACCGCGGAAACACATGGGAGGTGATCAGCGGCGATCTTACCACCGACAATCCGGAGTGGCAGAAGCAGGCGGAGAGTGGAGGACTGACGCTCGACGTGACGGGAGCCGAGAACTTCACGAGCATCGTGTCCATCGCGCCGAGCCCGATTGCCGTGGGCGTCCTGTGGGTGGGCACAGACGACGGACGTTTGCATGTCACGCGAGACGGAGGCGCAAACTGGGCCACCCTCGAGGGCAACCTGCCGGACGTGCCAGAGCATACGTGGATCCCTCACATTGAGCCGTCCCACTTCGATGCCGGAGGCGCGTTCATCGTTCTCGATGACCACCGGCGCTCGAACTGGACACCGTACGCATTCCGTACCGACGACTACGGAGCCCGGTGGACGCGCATCGCGGGAGAGGACGACGTGTGGGGCTATGCCCTGTCCATAGCCCAGGACCCGGTCGATCCGGGCCTGCTGTTCCTGGGTACCGAGTTCGGCCTCTGGGTGTCGACTGACGGGGGCGGCGACTGGTTCAAGTGGACGCACGGCGTGCCGACGGTGGGTGTTCGGGATCTGGTCGTGCATCCGCGGGATCACGATCTGGTAATCGGGACGCATGGGCGTGCCGCGTATATCCTCGACGATGTAAGCCCACTCCGGGGGCTTGATGGGGCCGTACTGAAGGAGAGCCTCCACCTGTTCCCGGTCTCCGACGCTGTGCAGTACCGGAGTCGGCAGACCGGAGCGAGCCGGTTTCCGGGGCACGGGGAGTTTCGGGGCGAGAGCCGCCTGACAGGTGCGATCATCACCGTCGTCGCTAACGGTGACGACGTGCCGAATCCCGACGAGTGGAAGAGGGAGCGTCTGGCGGCCGAGAGGGCAGAGGGGGCGGAGGAGACCGCGGGAAGTGGGGGCGAAGAGGATGATCCGGACAAGACCGGGAGGTCGATCGAGCTCAGCGTAGCGGACGAGTCAGGAGCCGTCGTTCGAACCTGGGAGGAGGAAGTTCACCAGGGGCTGAACCGCATCCAGTGGAATCTCCGCCGAGACGGGTTCGAACAGCCCGAAACGGGACAAGGAGAAGCTGGGGACTCGGACTTCAGGCCGAGCGGGATCCTGGTTCTTCCCGGTTCGTACACTCTGACCGTGACGTTTGGCGATCTCGAGCAGTCCGCGACGTTCTCGGTCCTTGCGGACCCGAGAGAGGCTGCCAACCCGGGGGACAGGCACGCAAAATACGAGGCGCTCCTCGCAGCCGGCGACGTGCGCGAATCGGTCGCAGATGCGATCAGCTTGATCTATAGAATCCGCGCCGACCTGGCAGCCTCTCTCGAAGCCGAGGAGCGCCTGTCCCGGGAGACGAAAGGCGATGAGGTCGAGGACACCGAGGAGGGCGGGGACGGCGGCCTGGAAGAGCAGGCTCGAGAGATACGACGGCGTCTGAAGGAAATCGAGGAGCGACTGTGGGTCCCCGATGGCACCAAGGGCATCGTCTACTCGGACGATCGCGTGTGGAACCGGCTCGGCTACGCCATGGGTTCGCTGCAGTCGTCCTGGGATGCCCCAACGGGTGCGCAGACCGCCTATCTCAGGGAAGCGAAGCGGAGCGCTTCCGACGTTCTCCTTGATCTGACCAACTTGTATACTGGGGAGGTCGCCTCGTTCCGGGAGGCGGTCCGCTCCGCCGGACTCGCGCTGATACCTGAGGAGGAAACTCCCGAAGTTCCCTGAGCCACGATTGTGGATCTGTCTGCCGATAAGGAGGATACCGCATGGAGGTCAAAGTACTTCTTCAGGGGCCCGACACGCTCCACCCGGTCGTAATCGCGGTGCCGGAAGGGGAGGACCCCACCCAACGCCTGTCTGACGCCATTGCCCAGAACGCTCCCGTGTTCACGATTGGAGCCAGCACGTTTCGCACTGATCGAGTTCTCGCCGTCACCATTCAGGAGCCGAACATGCGAACAGCCTGGTAGAACAG
>JAUVPT010000014.1 GCA_030598525.1 Gemmatimonadota bacterium | reverse complement strand
CTCGGCCAGAGCGGCTCGGTCGCGTGGATGTTCGAGCGGAAGGGCCAGATCTATCTCGACGTGGAACGCTACGATGAGGAAGTGGCCCTCGAGTCAGCGCTAGCCGCTGGAGCCGAGGACATGCGCACCGAGGACAGTCTCCACATACTCACCACCTCGGTCGCGGATTTCCACGTGGTCCAGGACAGTCTCCGTGAGCGGGGAATCGAGTTCGAAGAGGCCGAGCTGGCGTTGATCCCCGCCACCACCGTGAATGTAGAGGGACGGGAAGCCGAAAGACTGATCAAACTGGTCACGACGCTGGAAGAGCAGGATGACGTTCTGAAGCTCTACTCCAATTTCGAGGTGGATGACGAAGCGTTCGCGTCTTTCGAGGGCTGAGGCCGCCCGGGCTGAGCCCGGCGCCGTCCGGCCACCGCGCTAGAGGCCCGGTGCGAGTTCTGGGGATCGACCCGGGATCCACGGCGACTGGGTACGGGGTGGTCGAAGGACGCGGGACCGATTGCCGGCTCATCGAATGCGGAGTCATACGGTCGCCCAGGCAGGGCGATCTGGCCGTTCGCCTCCTGCACATCTACAGTGACTTGCAGGCCGTGATCGAACGACTGCAGCCGGATTGCATGGCAGTCGAGGGTGTATTCTACCGCGAGAACGCACGCACGGCGGTCGTGCTCGCGCACGCGCGCGGCGTGGCCCTGCTGGCGGGGGCAGAGCGCGGTCTTCCGGTGGCGGAGTACGCGCCGGCGGAAATCAAGAAGGCCGTCGTCGGGACGGGGCGGGCGACCAAGACACAGGTGGGATTCATGGTACAGAAGCTCCTCGGGCTGGCAGAGCCGCCCCGACCGTCGGATGCCTCGGACGGTTGTGCCGCCGCCCTGTGCCACCTGATCATCGGTACGGGTCCGCTGGCCCGGCGCGGAACGACCCCGTGATCAGCCGCGTCCGTGGTGAACTGACCGCCGTCCGTGGCGACCGGCTCGAGATCATGACGGTGGCCGGCGTGGCGTATGAGGTCATCGTCTCGTCCCGGGTATTCGAGGGGCTTCCCCAGCCGGGAGGGGATGTCGACCTGCATACGGCCCTCGTGTCGCGGGACGACTCGCTCGAGCTGTTCGGTTTCGGGAGTTCAGTGGACCGGGAGCTTTTCCTTCGTTTGCAGGGAGCGTCCGGCGTCGGTCCCCGACTGGCGCTCGCGATCGTCGGCACGCTGCCGGCGAAACGGATTGTCAGCGCGCTTCGGAGCCGCAATCACGAGACTCTGCAGCTGGTCAGCGGTGTGGGAAGGAAGACGGCAGAACGAATGGCCCTGGAACTGGCCGACAAGCTCGAGGACCTGGCGGCCCTGGCCGGAGCCGGGCCCAAGGACGAGCCGCTCGAGGGTGGAATGGCGGCGCTCGAGGCGCTCCGGGCCCTGGGGTACTCCCAGCTTGAGAGCGAGAGCGCGCTGAGGACGGCGCGGCGCGAGGTCGACGGAGACGTCGAAACTGCGGAGATGATCCGAGCCGCGTTGCGGCACCTTTAGCAGGCTGTCTTTAGATGCCATCTGCGGAGAGTCCGATGTCCGAACGCGTGGAAGTCACGACTCCCCAGCCGCTGGACGCCGAAGTCGGTCACGAGCGTTCCCTGCGACCGGACCGCCTCGCCGAGTTCGTCGGGCAGGAGAAGGTGAAGGAGGCGCTGGACGTGTACATCCGCGCCGCTCTTCAGCGCCAGGAAGCCCTCGACCACACCCTGTTCTTCGGTCCGCCGGGCCTCGGCAAGACGACGCTGGCGATCCTGATGGCCCGCGAACTGGATGTGAACATCAAGATCACGTCGGGTCCCGTGCTCGAGAAGCCCGGTGATCTCGCGGGTCTTCTCACCAATCTCGATCACGGCGACATCCTCTTCATCGATGAGATCCACCGGCTGCGGCCGGTCATCGAGGAGTATCTCTATCCGGCGATGGAGGACTATCGGAGCGAGATCCGGCTCCGCGAGGGTGCGAGGGCTCAGACAGTCTCGATGAAGATCGAGCAGTTCACTCTGGTGGGCGCCACGACCCGGTTCGGACTTCTCACAGCGCCCATGAGGGCCCGCTTCGGGGTCATCGAGAGACTGAACTACTATCCGCCCGACGAACTCCACCAGATCGTCGAGCGCTCGGCCGACATATTCGGGATTTCGATCGACCAGGACGGGGCCGCCGAAATCGCTCGGCGGTCGCGCGGCACTCCGCGTATCGCCAACCGGCTGCTACGGCGGGTGCGGGACTACGCGCAGGTGAAGTCTGACGGCCGAATCGACGGGGACACGTGCCGGGGGGCTCTGAAGATGCTGAACGTGGACGAGTACGGCCTCGACGAAATGGACGCTCGGGTCCTGCGAGCCATCATCGAGAACTTCGATGGCGGTCCGGTGGGCCTGGGCTCGCTGGCGGTGGCCGTGGGAGAGGACGCAAACACACTCGAAGAGGTGTACGAGCCGTACCTGATCCAGAACGGCTATCTGCATCGCACGGCCCGCGGCCGCGTGGCGACGCCAAGGGCCTTTCAACGATTCGGGTATGCGCGTCCACCGGACGGGGCCTCGGGCCAGGCAGGACTGTTCGGGGATGACAGCTGAAGGCGGGCCCTCGCTTCTCACGGCCGATTTCGATTATCCGCTTCCCGAGGACCTCGTCGCCAGCCAGCCAGCGGACCGGCGGGACGACAGCCGCCTCCTGGTCCTCGATCGCCAGACCGGATCCGTCGCGGATCGCGGGTTCCCGGATCTCCTGGAATACCTCGACGAGGGGGATGCCCTCGTCATCAACGACACCCGTGTATTCCCGGCCCGCTTGCTCGGTCGCAAGCCGACCGGCGCCAGGGCGGAGATTCTCTTGCTTCGCCCGCTGACGGAGGATGATGAGAGGCGGACGTGGCAGGCGCTGGTCCGTCCGGGCGGAAAGCTGAAACCCGGCCGGGTCGTGGAGGTCGCTGACGGGTTCGAGGTTCGAGTCGAGGACTCGTTCGCGGACGGCAGCCGGCGGGTGCGGCTCGAAGGCGAAGGAGACCCGTGGGATCTGGTCGAGCGCCACGGGGAAGTCCCCCTGCCACCGTACATCAGGCGTCCGGGGAACGCGGCGGATCGCGAGCGCTATCAGACGGTCTACGCACGGGAACGCGGGAGTGTCGCGGCGCCGACGGCCGGACTCCACTTCACGACCGGCCTGATCGAGCGGATCGAAGAGGTCGGAGTGAGCGTGGTTCCCCTCACCCTGCACGTCGGTGTCGGTACGTTCCGGCCGGTAGATGCGAATCGGGTGGAAGATCACCGAATGCACCCGGAGTGGTACGAGATTCCAGACACGTCCGCTCGACTTCTGAATCGAACACGCGATGCCCGGCGACGGGTGTGGGCCGTGGGCACGACGTCTGCCCGAACGCTCGAAACGGCGGCGTCGGCGGAGGGCTCGTTCGAGGCGACCGCAGGTTGGACCGACCTGTTCATTCATCCACCGTACCACTTCAGAGCTGTGGATGGGTTGCTGACCAACTTCCACCTTCCCCGGTCCAGCCTGCTGATGCTTGTCGCGGCCCTGGCCGGGCGCGACCGGGTGTTGGAGGCGTACCGTCACGCGGTCGAACAGCGTTACCGATTCTATTCGTACGGTGACGCCATGCTGGTGGTGTGAGATGAGCGGAACGAACGGGCGATTCAGAATCGAAGGGGTGGATGGCCGGGCGCGCGCCGGTCTCCTCACGCTGCCGCGCGGTGAAGTCCCGACCCCCTGTTTCATGCCCGTGGGCACGCAGGGCACGGTGAAATCGCTCACGCCCGAAGACCTGTGCTCGATCGGATCGCGGATCATCCTTGCGAACACGTATCACCTGTACCTGCGCCCGGGCACCGAGGTGATGGCCGAGATGGGAGGGCTGCATCGGTTCATGCACTGGGACGGGCCCATTCTCACCGACTCGGGCGGGTTCCAGGTGTTCTCGCTCGCCCGCATCAATCGGGTGGAAGACGAGGGCGTCACCTTCCAGAGTCACATCGACGGCTCCAGGCATCTGCTGACGCCCGAACGGGCCGTGGAGATCCAGGCCGTGCTCGGATCGGACATCATGATGGCGCTGGACGAGTGTCCGCCCGGACAGGCGGACCGTCCAACGGCACGCGAGGCCCTGGACCGGACCATCCTGTGGCTCGAGCGATGCCGTGCCCGGCACGCCGACCTGGGGGACGAAGACGTCGGGCCGGGACTCCTGTTTCCGATCATCCAGGGCGCCTCGTTCGGTGACCTTCGGGCGGAGTCCCTTCAGCGAACGCTCGAGTTGGGCGAGTGGCCGGGTCTCGGCATCGGAGGACTGTCGGTCGGAGAGCCGAAGGACGTGACCCTGGAAATGCTGGAGGTCCTCGAGCCTGCCATGCCGTCGTCTCTTCCCCGCTACCTGATGGGCGTCGGGTATCCGGAGGACCTCGTGGAGGCCGTCCGGCGGGGGGTGGACATGTTCGACTGCGTGGCCCCGACCCGAAATGGTCGCAACGGAACGGCGTTCACACGGGACGGACGCCTGAACGTGAAGAGGGCGAACCTGGCTCGCGACGGACGGCCGTTGGACCCGGACTGCCAGTGCGAGTGCTGCCGCAACTACACACGCGCGTATCTGCGCCATCTGTTCGTAGCGGATGAGCTCCTTGGGCTGAGGCTCCTGTCGCTCCACAACCTGGCGTTTCTGATCGACCAGACCGTCCAAGCAAGAGCGGCCGTGCTCGCTTTCGAGTTCGAGTTCTGGGCGGATGCGTGGTTGGAGCGATACCGCTCCGGATCCGTTAAGTTAAGTGGTTGAACGAGACAACTGAACCAAGGAAGGCCACGCCCGCTCGCCGCGGGAAAGGGCCACCAGGAGACGAAAAGTGCTGATCCTCTCACTTCTTCAGGCGACGCCAGGCGGGCCGAATCCGTTCGGCACGGTGTTCATGTTCGGTGCCATCTTTCTGATCTTCTATTTCCTGCTCATCCGGCCGCAGCGGAAGCAGCAGAAGTCTCACGACGAGATGGTGAAGTCCCTGAGTCGGGGCGATGAGGTCGTCACGATCGGTGGGATCATCGGCAAGATCGTCCATCTCACGGACGATCGCATGACGATCAAGACGGCTGATGACACACGGCTCGAGGTCGAGCGGTCCAAGATCGGACGCAGGGCCGGCGGTTCGCCGGCCAAGGAATGAGCGTGCCAGCAGACGCCAGGAAAAAACGGCTGACGTGAGCGTGCGCGAGGTACGGTTTCTGGGCGATCCCGTGTTGCGGGAGATGTGCGGGGAGGTGGACGCGGTCGATGACGACGTCCGCGCCCTGGTGGACGATCTCCTCGAGACGATGTACGCGGAGGACGGAATTGGGCTTGCGGCGCCCCAGATCGGGGTCTCCAGCCGCGTGTTCGTGTATGATGTGAGGGATGACGAGATCGAGCCCGGGGTGATGGTCAATCCCCGGATCGTCGAGGCTACGGGCAAGCAGAAGGAACTGGAGGGCTGCCTGAGCATTCCGGGGCTCGACGAAATCGTGGAGCGAAGCGGGCATGTCGTGGTCGAGGGCCTGGATCGGGACGGAGAGCCCGTACGCATCGAGGCGGAGGGACTCTTGAGCCGGTGTCTTCAGCACGAGAAGGACCATCTCGATGGCGTCCTGTTCATCGATCGAGTGAGCCCCCTCAAGCGTCGCATGCTCCTCAAGAAGTGGTCGAAGATGGACGAGTCGAAGCGATAGACGCCATTCTGAAACGCGGCTGCGGAATCGACGGGGACAGCGCATGAGAATCCTCTTCTGGGGTACGCCGGACTTCGGCGTACCGTCTCTACGAGCCCTCCAGGAGGAAGGACACGCCGTCGTGGCAGTCGTCACCCAGCCGGATCGGCCGGCCGGGCGAGGACGTGCCGTGCGCCCCGGGGCGATCAAGGCCGTGGCCGTGGAAGAGGGCATCCCCGTTCTCCAACCCGAGAAACCCCGGGGAGAGGAGTTCCTGGCCCAGCTTCGCGACCTGGACCCGGAGATCTCGGTCGTAGCGGCGTACGGGGAGATCCTCACCGAGGAAGTGCTGGGGCTGCCGTCACGTGGTTCGGTGAACGTCCACGCCTCACTGCTTCCCGAGTTGCGTGGGGCGGCGCCGGTCAACTGGGCGATCATCCGCGGACACGAGCATACCGGCGTGACGATCATGCGCATGGTCCGCGAACTGGACGCCGGACCGGTGCTCTACCGGGTGGCGGTAGAGCTGCCGCCGGACCTGACGGCCGGCGAGCTGTACGAAATGCTCTCCGAGATCGGTGCGACGGCCCTGGTTGAGGCCCTGGCCCAGATGGAGGCGGGTGTCCTGCGCGAGGAGCCGCAGGTACACGAGCATGCCACCTACGCGCCCAAGATGAGCCGGGAAGGCGCCCGCCTGGACTGGCGGCTTCCCGCGACCGAGCTCGATCGGTGGATCCGGGGATGCGATCCGTGGCCCGGAGCCTGGACCACCCTCGAGGAACAAGCGGTACAGGTGTTCGGCCCGGAACTGGATCCCTCCGGCGGCACGGGGCCGCCGGGCAGCGTGCTCGCCGCGGACCCCACCCGGGGCCTGGTTGTGGCCACGGGATCGGGCGCGATCCGCCTGCATGAGGTCAAGCCGGCTGGCCGCCCCCGAATGACCTCGGAGTCCTGGATCCACGGCAGGGGTGTGGCGGAGGGTCAGTCGTTCGAGTGAACGTGCCGCTCCTCCACGTGATCGCGACGGACGAAGCCGTGGAAGCCCCGACATTCCGGGCGGTAGCCGAGGACCTGATCGCGGCTGGCCGCGACCGAATCGCGCTTCATCTGAGGCTCCGCCGGACGAGTGGTCGGGATTTCCACGAACTGGCGGAGCGGCTCGGTAGCTCCGCGGCCGACAGTGGCGCCTGGTGTGTGATCAACGACCGGGTCGATGTGGCGCTCACCTCGGGTGCGCAGGCTGTCCAGCTCGGATCGGGTGCGCTTCCGGTGGACGCGGTTCTCAGGCTCCGGGGAAGGCGTCTCGCCATCGGGGCGTCCGTGCACTCGGCCGGCGAAGCCCGGCAAAGGGCCAGCGAGGGAGCCGATTTCCTGGTGGCTGGATCCGTGTTCTCCACGGCTACGCACCCGGACCGGGTTCCGGCCGGCCCCGTGCTGGTCACCTCGTGCGTTGGAGCGGGCGTGCCGGTGGTGGGGATCGGGGGTATCGACGCGGGCAACGCGCGACAGGTCGTTGCGGCAGGAGCCACAGGGATCGCCGTCATTCGCGCGGTTTGGCAGGCGACGGCCCCGGTGGACGCGGCCCTTCGGCTCATCGACGTGGTTTCGGAGTCCGGTGCAGCAGAGTCGAACCGGCGGTCACCAGGATCGCGAACCGGGTAACGCGGCGCGCGAACAGGGAAGGGGAAAGGCGTATGCTTCGGGTTGAGATCAATGGCAAGGGCCGGGAGGTAGGCGACGGCCGTACGGTAGCCGGACTCTTGGAGGACATGGAGTTGGACGGGCGACTGGTGGTCGTGGAGCTGAACGGGCAGATCATCCGGCGAACCGAGATCGCGGACGTAACGCTGCGGGACGGGGATCGAATTGAGATCGTCCACTTCGTGGGCGGCGGTTGAGTCACATACAGGAGTTTCGAGTCGACACATGAGCACGGTCATGAGAAGCGGGATGGCGGCGGATCCGAACCCCCTGACGATCGGGGGGCGGACGTTCGAGTCACGACTGATCGTCGGCACAGGCAAGTACAGGGACGCCGAGCAGACGGTCGCGGCTCTGAGGGCCTCGGGCGCGGAGATGGTTACGGTCGCGGTGCGGCGCGTCGATCTCGACGCATCCAGGGAGGAGAGCCTGCTGCACCACCTCGACCCGAAGGAGTTCTTCCTCCTTCCCAACACGGCGGGGTGCTACACGGAGGAAGACGCGGTGCGCTACGCCCGACTGGGTCGGGAAGCGGGGCTCAGCGACTGGGTGAAGCTCGAGGTGATCGGCGACCAGGAGACACTGCTCCCCGACACGGAAGCGCTGCTCGCAGCGACGCGGACCCTCGTGGCGGAGGGGTTCACGGTGCTGCCATACACCAATGACGACCTGATCACGGCCCTGAAGCTCCAGGAGGCGGGCGCGGCGGCCGTCATGCCGCTGGCCTCACCGATCGGCAGCGGGCTCGGGCTGCTCAACCCGGTGAACATCCGGCTTCTCAAGAGCCGGCTGGACGTCCCGGTCATCGTCGACGCGGGAGTCGGGACTGCCTCCGACGCCTGTGCCACGATGGAGCAGGGCGTCGACGGAATCCTCATGAACACGGCGTTGGCGGCGGCCGACCATCCAGTGCTCATGGCCCATGCGATGCGCCAGGCCGTCGAGGCCGGCAGGGCCGCGTGGCTGGCCGGTCGAATGCCGAAGCGTGAATGGGGCGTGCCCTCCAGCCCGACCACGGGCATGCTGGATTGAGTCGGGACCGGGAGAGGATGGAGGACGACCCCCGCCTCGCCGCCTTTCACACCCTGTGCGACGTGGATCGCGGCGAATTCGCCGATCACGCCGCATCGCGTCGCCTGTCGAATCTCCAGGCCGCGGACCGCGGGCTGGCCCTCGAGTTGGCGTACGGCTCGATACGGCTGCGATCCCGCCTCGATGCTGAGTTGGCACTACTGCTCGACAGGCCGATTCGTCGCCTCGATTCTCGCGTACTCCACTGGCTGCGCCTCGGCCTGTACCAGGTGAGGGAGACCCGCGTGCCGGACCATGCGGCCGTGGACGAGACGGTGCGGGGACTCAAGCGGACCGTCGGACCGAAGGCCGGCGGGCTGGCGAACGCGGTTCTCCGACGAGCCGCGAGAGAGGGCCCGCAGGAGGGAGCGTTTCCCGATCCGGAAGGGGATGCCGAGGGGTATCTTACGACATGGGGATCGCACCCCCGTTGGCTGATCCGGCGGTGGCTGTCCCGCTGGCCGCTTGCCTCGGTTCGTCGTCTGGTGGAGAATGATAACCTGGCTCCACCGGTAACGGTGCGAGTGCTGGGGGGAGAGGTGGATTCGGACCGTGATCTCACGCCGGCCGATGGGGTCCGGTTGGTCCCGGAGCCCGGCTGGAAGTCCATGTTTCGCGTCAGTGAGGGTCAGCCGGAACGAGTGGTCGGGAGTCTTCCGTCCGTCGTGCAGGACCCCGCCGCCTCCGCGGTGGTAGACTACGTGGGCGATGGACTACTGGGTCCCGTCCTGGATGCTTGTGCGGCGCCGGGCGGAAAGACCCTTGCCCTGGCGTGGCAGGCCCGGGATGCGCGTCCATTCGTGGCCGCGGACGTGAGTGCCCGCCGCCTTGACCGGCTGCGCGAACCGGTCGCTCGGCTCGGGCTGGATGTCCGCCTGTTGCTGGCGGACGCACGTGCACCGGCGATCCGAGGCGCGCGAACGGTCCTGCTCGATGCGCCCTGCACGGGCACGGGTGTGCTGCGACGGCGCCCGGATGCCCGGTGGCGCCTCGGCCAGGACAAGCTCGATTCGCTCGTGGCGTTACAGCGCGAGCTGCTCGATGCGATGGCGGACCTGGTGGAGCCCGGAGGGCTGCTCGTATACGCGACGTGTTCTCTCGAGGCAGAGGAGAACGAGGAGCAGGTCGAGGGTTTTCTGGTCCGGCACGGCGACTTCAGGAGGGAGCCGCCGGAGCCGACGTGGGTACCCGATGGAGCGACGGATGAGAACGGCGACCTTCGGGTGCTGCCGTGGAAATGGGACACCGATGGAGCGTTCGCGAGCCGACTGAGGCGGTCTTAGCAGGCCGCTCAGGGCCCGGGCGAAAGGGGTACGACAGGATGAGTTACAGGCGGCGCCGTGGGTTGGGCGGCAGACGGGGGGCGAAGAGGGAAGACCGGACTTCGGGATCGACGCCGGAAGAACAGGCGTCGAGCACCGCACCGGAGCAGCGGGAGCCGGCCGATGGGACGGCGGCGGCCGCGGCCCCGCCGCGCACGCAGACCCTGTCTGAGCTGTTCGCCAGGGAACCGGAGCCGAAAGCCGTAACGACCGGAGGGGGCAGACGATGGGGCCGGTGGCTCATCTCGGCTTTCGTCGTGGCGGCCTTCTTCGGCGGAGGTTACGTGGCGGCCGCACAGTGGGTGTTTCCCGGCGGAAGAGTCGAGGAAGATCCATCGCTCGTCAAAGTGCCGGAACTCGTCGGTTTGACTGAAGACGAGGCGCAGGGCCGCCTGGAGCGGATTGGGCTCGAGTACACGGTGCGCTCCGGGGTGACGCACCACCTGGCCCCGGAGGGCGCTGTTCTGGCGCAGGACCCGCTGCCCGGGCAGTACACGCGGCCCGGCGCGCCGATCTACGTGTCATTGAGTCGGGGCCCCGAACTTCACGTGCTTCCGGACGTATCGGGACTGTCCGAGCGTCAGGCGGCCATCGTTCTCGAGCGTCTTGGGTATGACGTGGCAGTCGAACGCACGACCCATACCCTCGAAGGGGGGAAGGCAGTCGAGACACGTCCGGAGGCCGGGACCGAGCTGGCCGTTCCCGCCGAGGTCACGCTCGTGGTCAGTGAGGGGCGTCCCGTCGTGCAGGTTCCCGAACTGGTCGGCCGCCACGTCGACGACGCGCAGGGCGCTCTGTCCGGGGCCGGCCTGGAGCTCGGGGCGATCACCTACGATCCGCAGGCGCCGGATGCGCCGGGCAGGATCGTAGGTCAGTATCCTCCCGCAGGTTACAGCCTCCGGGAGGGAGGCGCCGTCGAAGTGCGGGTGGCGGGCGACGTAAACCGGGTGGACCCGACGCGCCGCTGGTTCGAGCGCCAGGATCCCGACAGTTGAGCGAGGCGGTCGGATCGTGAACTGGCAAGCTGTCTTTCTGGACCACTGGCTGTACAAGCTCGGGGCGTTCTTCATCGTCTTTCTGCTGTGGCTCGATCTCACCGCGGGCGAGCGACAGTCTCAGGAGGTCGTGACGCGGCTCGTCATCGACGTCCAGGATTCCGCCTGGGTTCTCCTGGACGCGCCCGGCGAAGTCGCCACCACGTTTCAGGGCCGGAATCGTGATCTTCTGGCTTTGATCGGCAACGACCCTGAGGTGCGGATCGGCATTCGAGAAGTGACCGGTCCCGTGATGCGTGTGAACCTGGACCCCGACCAGGTGGTGTACGATCGGGACCAGGGTGTGCGTGCCACGCTGGTGGTCCCCACCTCCATCGAACTGCAGCTCGAGCAGTTGGCAGAGCGGCGGGTGCCCGTGATACCGGACCTCGTGACGGTTCCGGCCATGGGGTTCACCGTGATGAGGCCCCTTCTCGTCGAGCCGGACAGCGTGACGGTCAGGGGAGGTGCGTCCCAGGTCGAATCGATCCGTCAGGTAGTCACCCGTCGGGTTTCGCTGGAGGAACTCCAGCACGCGGTAATGCGGGACGTCCCCCTGGAGGTACCCGCAGGGGTGCGCGGAATCAAGCTCGATCCTCCCAGCGTGCTGGTCACGGTTCCGGTGGATTCGCTCGTCGTCCGACAGGTCCGCCTTCCCATTCGGGCCACGGGCGCCGCCGCAGGCCGAGTGCGACTTCAGCCGGACTCCGTGGATGTCGTGGTGCGCGGCGCGGCCGCCGCGGTGCGACGACAGCTCGACTCGGTATCATGGGCGACCGTACAGGTGGATGCCGTGCCAACCGGGCCCCGCCTGGCGCCCGTCGTGGTGGAGCTGAGCACGGGGGGATTCGTGTCGGCGTCGCCGCGTCCAGAAGAGGTAACGGTCAGACCGGAAGGTTCGTGAGGCATGAGCTTCCGGGGCGGGCCCGTCCTCGGGATCGAGTCGTCGTGCGACGAGACGTCCGCTGCCGTGGTATCTGAGGGTCGCGTCACCGGACACATCATCCTTTCCCAGGACGCGCACGCAGTTTTCGGCGGGGTCGTTCCAGAGATCGCCGCGCGCCAGCACTTGGTCCACATCGACGGAGTGGTCGCACGGACGCTGGACGAGGCGGGAATCAGGCCCGTGGACCTGGCCGGGATCGGTGTCACTGCGGGCCCCGGACTCGTGGGCGCTCTCCTCGTCGGTCTGAACTGGGCTAAGGGGTTCGGCTATGCCCTTGGGCTTCCCGTGGTGGGGGTGCACCACATGGAGGCCCACCTGTACGCGAACTCTCTCGAATCTCCGGAGGCGACCCCCCCGTTCATCGCACTGCTGATTTCGGGCGGTCACACTCTGCTTCTACACGCATCCGCCTGGGGGAAGTACGACCTTCTGGGCAGTACCAGGGACGACGCCGTCGGCGAGGCGTTCGACAAGGTGGCGCGCCGCCTCGGCCTGGGCTTTCCCGGCGGCCCGGAGATCGAGAAGTTGGCTCGGCAGGGAGTTGCCGGGACGTACAGACTTCCGCGTCCGATGCTCTCGACCCGTGAGGGCCCCGGAGACGCCGGCTATTTCGATTTCTCGTTCAGTGGACTCAAGACGGCGGCTTCCCTGCTGATCGCGGAGATTGAACAGGCTGACGGAGCGGACCTCGACTCGGCGCGTGCCCACGTGGCGACGGAGTTCCAGGAAGCGGTCGTGGAAGTCCTCGTCACGAAGACGATGCGGGCGGTTGAGTACACCGGGTGCCGGCGCGTCCTCCTGGGCGGAGGGGTGGCTCGGAATGGCCCTCTTCGCGAGCGGTTGGCGGCGGCTCTCATACCCGCCGGGAAGATGTTCGCACCGTCACCGAGGTTGTCGACGGACAACGCGGCGATGGTGGCCCGGCTTGCCGAGTCCAGGCTGTCGGCGGGACATAGCGATGGACTGGACCTGAACGCTGATCCGGCCCTGCCGTTTCCGGGCCTCTCGTTACGCGAACCGAAAGTATGACATGTATCCGGAACTGATCACGCTCGACCTGCCGGTCCTTGGCCGATTCACGATCACGACATTCGGTGTCATGATGGCGATCGCCTTCCTGGCCGGTTACCAGGTGATCCGGGTCGAGCTCCGGCGGCAGGGCAAGGACGAGCAGTTGGCGGGTGACATTCTGCTCGGAGCCCTGGTCGGCGGCATCCTGGGGGCGAAGATCTACTACGTTCTCCTGAACTGGCCACTCACCGTGGCCGACCCGATCGGCATGATCACCAGTCGATCGGGCCTGGTGTGGTATGGCGGCCTGATGGGTGGCGCGCTCGGCGTGATCTGGATGCTCCGCCGCCGCGGTCAGAACATCGCCGAGATGGCTGACGTCGCGGCCCCCGGACTCGCCCTGTCCTACGGCCTCGGCCGAGTCGGATGCTTCCTGGTAGGGGACGATTACGGCCGGCCCACCGACAGCTGGGTCGGTATCGCGTTCCCGAACGGTTCGCCGCCGTCTACGGCCGGCAATCTGCGGCGCGGTTTCGGGGTGGACATTCCCGCCGAGATTCCGGACGGTCAGGTCCTGGCCGTTTATCCGACGCAGTTGTTCGAGATCGGGATTTCCCTGCTGATCTTCTTCGTCCTCTGGAGACTTCGGTTTCGCGACAAACGGGCCGGGTGGCTGTTCTCCTTATGGCTCGTGCTCGCGGGGCTCGAGCGCCTGTTCATCGAGTTCTTCCGGGCCAAGGATGACCGCTTCTTTGGTGCTCTGTCCCTGGCGCAGGTCCTCAGCATCGGGTTGATCGGACTGGGTGCGTGGCTCATGAACCGCCTGGGATCCGATACGAGGGAGACCTCGCGGAAGTGAGGACCGCCTGGCGCGCGATCGCGATGGGAATCGCTCTAGTCGCGACCGGCCCGAGTGACGCCGCCAGTCAGACGTTCGCGGATCCTGAAGTGGTCAGCATCACGTTCGAGGGCAATGCCGCGTTCCCGGAAAGCGATCTTGGAAGAGCGATCCTCACCAGGGCGACCCATTGCCGGACCTTCCTGTTCGTCTTTCCTCTCCCCCTGTGTCCTCTGACCGACTGGGGCGTCGCGCACGTCCGGGAATACCTCGACGAGGGCGAGTTGCCCCTGGATGTGCTGCGTCTCCGACTGTACTACCGCCAGCGCGGTTTCCGGGCGGCGACGGTGGATACGACCGTCGCAAGGGATGAGAACAGGGTACACATCCAGTTTGACGTGATGGAGGGGGAGCCGACACGGATTCGGACCATCGAGGTCACCGGGGGAGAGGATTACCTCGATTCCGCGGCCGTGGGCACGGCCCTGCCGCTCCGAGTGGGCGACCCACTCGACCTGGTCGCTCTGGGGGAGGGTGAGCGCGCCCTGGCCGAGCGGCTCCGCAAAGACGGTTACGTCCACGCCCAGGTGCTCCGCGAGTACTTCATTCCCAGCGAATCACTCCAGGCCGACGAGACCCTCCGGGTCGAGCCCGGACCGCGGGTGAGGGTGGGTGAGGTCAGGATTATCGGCTCGGGCGAGGTCGGAGACGGGGTAATCCAGGAACTGATCCGATTCCGGCCCGGCGACTGGTTCAGTGAAGATCGGATCGTGGAGAGTCAGCGGAGTCTATACAGCCTCCAGGCTCTCCGTTGGGCGAACATCTCATCCCAGCGCAGGCCGGATACCGACACCCTGATCGACTTGCGTGTCGAAGTCGCGCCGGCGCCGAAGCGATCCCTCCAGACCGGGGCGGGGCTGCAGACCGACGAGTGCGTGCAGGGCCAGGCCAGCCTGATCTATCGAAACTTCCTCGGGGACGCCCGCATCCTTCGATTCACGGGACGCGTGTCCAACCTCCTCGCCAGTGAGCTGCAGGGTCAGTTTCCCTGTACCGACGTAAGTGAGAACGAGGTCTATCAGGAGCTCAACTACCTGCTCGAGGTAGGCTTCGAGCAGCCGGTGTTCTCGGACGGGCGCAACAACCTGCGAGCCAGCGTGTTTGGCGAACGGGAGACGGTTCCGGACCTGTACGTGAGGAATGCCGTCGGCGGACAGGTGTCCTTCAGCCGGCGCCTACAGCGCAGGATGCAATTGACCCTGGGTTACCAGCCGGCGCTCACGTCGTTTGCCGAGGAGTCGGCCGACATCTACTTCTGCATCGCCTTCGGCGTGTGTGACCCGGAGGACATCCAGGTCATTTCCGAAGCCAACTGGCTGTCTCCGGTCACCGCCCTGTGGACGTACGACCGAACGGATAACCCGTTTGCGGCCACGCGAGGGTGGTATCTCGCCGTCGAGTTCGAGAACGCCGGCGACCTGACGCTCTCCGACTATCAGTACACCCGGGGCACGATCGACGGGGCTGTCTTCCGCCAGGCCTCGCAGACGGTCGTCATCGGGGCTCACATCCGCACCGGGGCGATCCTGCCCTACTCGGGCAACGTATTCGACGGAGACCTCACGTCGGGCGCCATCGTGCACCCGCAGAAACGGTTCTTCGCCGGCGGGCCGCAGAGCGTCCGCGGTTTCGGTCTGAATCTCCTCGGACCGACGGTTTTGGTGTTGGAGGAGAGCGACTGCGAAGGCTACTCGAGCCTCCCCGAGTGCGTGCAGGACGTTCCCCCGACCACGTTCAACGAGCGCCCGTTGGGCGGAAACTCTGTTTTCGAGGGCAGCATCGAGGCCCGGTTCCGGGCCGGCGAACGGTGGTCGGTGGCCGCCTTCGTGGACTTCGGCCAGGTGTGGGAGACCGTGGACGACCGGGTACCGCTGGTCGCCACTCCGGGGGCGGGTGTCAGGTTTCGCAGCCCGGTCGGGCCCCTCCGCCTGGACGTCGGCTACAATCCGACGGGACCGAAGCTCAAGCCGGCGGTGGTGCTTCTCGACGACGGGTCGATCGTGGAAGTGCCGATTCCCGTGCCCTACGACCCCTTCACCTGGGACGACCCCTCCACACTGACGGAGATCTGGCGCCGCATGCGGATCCAGTTCTCAATCGGTGAGGCGTTCTGATATGGCCGGCGCGATGAAGGGCGGCCGCGGAAGGAGCGCCTCGAGGGATCTCGACTTCGGGACTCCCCTGGGCATGCCCAGGCCGCTGTGGCACTTGATCAAGGTGGTCGGGCGATCGATGGCCGTTCTCGTCGGTCTCGCCAGTCTGACAGCCGCTGGTGCCATCATCCTGTTGAGCCAGACGGTGGTGGGTCGTTCCGTGGTGGCGACACAGATCGAGCACCTGCTGGCTGATGTGGTCAACGGCGACGTCCGGGTCGGGCCGATCCTCGGCGGCAACATGCTGACCCGGGTCCACCTGGCCCATTTCGAGATACTTGAAGCCGACGGAACCCCGTTCGTGTCGCTCGACAGCGTGCGCGTGAGCTACAACCCGCTCGGATTCCTCACCGGGACCTATCGATTCAGCAACGTCACAGTCGAGCACGCGCGAGTATCGCTGATTCAGGCGCCGGACCACTTTTGGAACTTCGATCGGTTGTTCGGAGACGATCCGTCCGTGGTGGACGTGCTTCCGGATTCCATGGTTGCGCCCGATTCGTCCGGGGGACCCAGCCGGACGAAGGTGCTGCTGACGGATCTCAACATCCGGCGCGGCAGCCTGCTGGTCACCACACCCTGGGCTGCCGATCTCAACGGCGCGGCGCGGGACTCACTGGTTGCCCAGGGGCTGCGAGGGGACAAGCTGTGGCGGGTAGTGCGCGCCGGCCCCGGCCGGTGGGTGCGAGAGATACGCCTCGACTCCCTCTCCGCCGGGTTCCCGCTCGTCCGCCTGGTCGATCCGGTCCGGCCATTCCGCATCGAGGTCACGGGGATGGCGACCGCCGCGTCCGTCGTGACCCAGACTCTGGACGTCCGCCGGTTCGACGGCAGCGCCACTTTCCGGGATACGATCAGGGTGGAGGTCGAGACCCTGGAGACCGGGGAAAGCGTGCTGGGAGGTTCCGGTTGGATCGTGCCTTCGGATCCGGAACAGTTCCGCTTCGGACTCGACGCCGATCCCATCGCTTTCAGTGATCTCAGGTGGTTGCCGGTGCCGATGCCGCGGCGAGGGAGCGGCCCGGCCCGGATCGACTTGTGGACCCGGGGTGAGGTGATCGTAGTGGATGTCTCGGGCGCCGACGCTCGCTCGGGCGACTCGAGGGCTCGCGGGTCATTCGTGCTCGCCCTCGAGACCATCCCTCGTTTCGAGAGCCTGAATTTCCTTGTTCAGCCGCTTCGCCTGGGCCTCGTGGACGAGATCCTGGAGCGCGACTCCCTGATCGACGGCTACGTCACGGGAGCTATCACCGGCACCGGACCCCTGGACCTCATGCAGATCCGCGCGGACCTGACGCTCACCGACCTCGACGAGGCCGTGAACCCGTCGTTCGTCACGGCAGCAGGCGGGCTCGGCATCGTCGAGCCACGCGACATGCAGGATCTCGAGCTCACGTTCCTGTCATTCGAGCCCCGGTGGACGGCGGTGGTGGGCATTACTCACCTGGTGCGCGGACGGCTCGACGGCCGCACTACCCTGACGGGCACCGTGGGCCAGTGGTTCGATTTCGATACGGACCTGGAGCACCAGCTGCCGTCCGGTCCGACTTCGCATATGTCGGGGGCGGGCAGCGTGGTCCTGGGGGACGAACCGGGGGTTACGGTCGAGTTCCTGGCCGACCCGCTTTCGCTGGCCGCCCTGCAACCCTACGCATCGCCAGACGTGGAGCTGGTGGGAGACGTTCGTGGTCCGGTGTCCGCGCGAGGCCTGTTCTCCGACCTGCGGGTGATCGCGGATCTGCGCACTCCCCGCGGGCTCGTGAATTTCGACGGTCGTTTCGATCTCATGGCCGAGGACCGGCGATACGATGCGCGGCTCACCGCCCGCGACATCCAGCTTCGGCAGTGGGTGGAACAGGCGCCGGCCACACGGCTGGCCGTCGAGGGGCGGGTGCGGGGAGTGGGCACGGACCCGGCCACCCTCGAGGCCACCTTCGACCTGACCATCCTGCAGTCTCTCATCGAAGGCGCGCGGGTCGATT
>JAUVPT010000068.1 GCA_030598525.1 Gemmatimonadota bacterium | reverse complement strand
GATCTCATCGATTACGACAAGATGGCTCGCATCGGACAGCTGGTGTTCTACCTGGGCCTGGAGATCGCGAACCAGGAGGAGCGTCCGGTGTGGGACCCGGAAGCCTACGAAAGAGTCGTCCAGACTCCCAGGACCTGACATCAGGAAGTTGAACCCCCCCTCCGCGGGGAATAGATTAAAGATATGACCGGGCGCGCCGGCGATGTGTCGGCGGTGTCCGGATCCTTACACAGCATGGGACGGTCATATGACAGAGCACAGCGACACCCCCGTGGTGATAGTGGAACGGCGGAGCTCGAGCCTGGGCGCCTTCATTGGAGGGACCATTCTCGGCGCGGTGGTCGCCCTCCTGTACGCCCCGAGGACGGGCGAGGAGACGCAGGCGGAAATCCGTGACCGGGTCAAGCGGTTGCGCGACGAGGCCGAGGACCGTCTGCACCTGATGCGAGATGACGTCGAGGGCCGCTACAAGCGGGTGCGCGATGACGTCGAGGACCGGGTGGAAAGGGTCCGGGGCGACCTGACGGACCGCGTGGATACGGCCCGCGAAGACCTGAAGAGTCGGAAGCTCCAGGCCGAAGAGGTCGTGAAGGTGGGCCGCAGCACGGCCCGCAAGGCCCGCGAGGATCTCGAACGACGGGTGGCGGAGAGCAAGGAAGAGTACAAGCAGCGCGTGGCGGATCTCACGGAGGAGGCGGAGGAAGAGGTCGCCGAGGTCGCCGAGGTCGCCGAGATCGCCGAAGAGCCGGCGACCGACTGAGGAGCGATCCCGCATTGCGGCAGTTCCGGGAAGCGGCCGACAGTTCGTGACGTCGCGTCCTCCCATTCCGGATAGTGCCCCGGGCCGCAGGTCTCAGTCCGGCGCGCGTCACGTGCCCGGCTTCGGGCGCGGTCTTCGCGGTGCCTGGGAGTACGTGCGCGAGGTCTACGACCAGGCCGCGTCCGACAACATCTTTTTCCTCGCCGGAGGGCTCACCTTCAGCCTGCTTCTGGCGGCCATCCCGTTCCTGATTCTGATCCTCTCGTTGGCTGGCATCGCGCTCGCTCCCCGAATCGCCGCGCCCGAGAACGCGGTGATGGAGTGGCTCGCGACCGTGATGCCCGTGAACCCGGCCACCGAGGCCCAACTCCGCGAGCAGCTCTCGGATATAGTGGAATCCTCGCGGTCCGTGGGGATCATCAGCGGCATACTGTTCGTCTGGTTCTCGACTCGTCTCTTCGGTTCGCTGCGAACCGTACTCGAGGCAGTGTTTGACCTGCGAGAAGGACCTGGAATCATCAAGGGCAAGATCCTCGATGTGAAGATGGTGGTGATCGCCAGCCTGCTGCTGACCGCCAACATCGGGATCACGACGACGATGACCGCTGTGGGCCGCGACGTTATCGAGCAGCTCGGACTGCCTACCGCGCAGGCCCTCCAGGCACTCGGCTACGCGACGGCGTACGGGGCCATCTTTCTGATGTTCCTGCTGATCTACAAGTTCGTGCCCACCACTCGGCTGAGTTGGCGGATCGCGACCGTCGCCGCTGTTTTTTCGGCGGTAGGCTTCGAGCTGCTGAAGAGTGCCCTCGGGTGGTACCTGTCGGAAGTTGCCGATTTCAACCAGGTGTTCTTCGCCTTCGCGACGTTGATCGTGCTCGTCGTATCCCTGTACTACGCGGCGGTGATCTTCGTTCTCGGGGGTGAGGTCGCAAAGGTCTACGGGCAGCGGAGTGTCATGCGTCGTCAACGTGTGATGTTCGATCAGGTCTGACCCGGCCTCGTTGGGCGGTAGCGCCTGCAGCCCGCCTTACCTAGATTTCCGCCGTCTCGTCCAACCGCCGTGCGGCTCGGGAGGTCAGGTGGCACGATCGGCCGGCGGCCGAAATATCGTCCTGCGGAACAGAAAGGCCCGACACGAGTTCGAGATTCTCGAAGAGCTCGAGGCGGGTCTCGTGCTGGAAGGGGCTGAGGTAAAGTCGCTTCGAGCCGGCAGGGCGAGCTTCAACGACGCGTACGCGGCTGTGGAGGGGGGGGAGCTGTGGCTCCACAACCTCCATATCAGCCCGTATGAATCGGCCAATATCGATCTTCCCGATCCTCTTCGTCGCAGGAAGCTCCTGGTGCATCGCCGTGAGCTCCGTCGGTTGACCGTCAAGACGGCCGAGCGGGGCTTCACGCTGGTACCCCTGGACCTGCATTTCACGCGTGGCCGGGCCAAGGTGTCCCTGGGACTCGGGCGGGGGAAGAAGCTGCACGACAAGCGAGAGAGCCTGAAGCGCGACGTCATGCGGCGGGAGGTTGAGCGTGCACTCCATGGTGGTAGAGATCGAGAATGAGAGGAACCCCGTGAGGCGGGTGCCAGGTCTGGCCGCGTGGCTGCTGTTCGCCGCCGCGGTACCGGCAGCCGCTCAGCCTTCGGCCGGTGCGATCGAGGTGGCCGGGGTGTCGTATTCGGTGGAGGTGGGGCGCCACAACGGGTATGCGGCGGTTCCGTGGAGCCAGGTCCCGGAGTCGGTCGTGTCGGGCTCCTTCCAGCGTGGTGGTGCGGCGACCGGGCAGGTGGCCGGGGCGGCCATGGAGCTCCGCTCCGGGTCTCCGTTTGGTCGACACGGCGATTCCGTGTTCCAGCTCACCAATGTTCCTTATCGGCTGCAGGGCGAAGTGTGGGTCCCCCTGGAGCTGTTCACGGATTGGATGCCGGGTGTCGACAAGATGCCCAGGGCGGCCGCACGCGCCGCCACGACACCGGATGTAGCCCAACCCGTTCCGGCCGCGGCCATCGTCATCGACGACCGGCCGACCCCCGGATCACGGCGCCCCGGGCCATGGCGCGTCGTGATCGACCCGGGCCACGGGGGAGTGGACCCGGGCACCATGAGTCCGCGGACGGGAGTACGCGAGAAGGACATCACTCTCGCCGTGTGTCGCAAATTGGCAGCTGAGCTCGGGCGCAGGGGCGGGATCGAGCCTCTCCTGACGCGGGACCGCGACGTTTTCGTCGAAGTGATGGAGCGCCCGAGTCTCGCCGTGGAGTGGGAGGCCGACCTGTTCATCTCTGTCCACGTGGACGCGCAGCCGGGCGGACGAAGCTCCGCGCGCGGATTCACCACGTACCATCTCGGGCAGGCTCGTACGGATGATGCGCTCGCCGTAGCCCGGCGCGAGAATGCCGTGATCGAATTGGAGGAGGGGGCGGAGCCCCCGAACCTGCAACAACTCGAGATCATTCTGGCCACGGTGGACCGCGACGCGTACCGGCGGGAGTCACGGCTACTTGCCGGCCACATACAGAACGGTCTGCGCGGCGCCGTGGACACCCAGGACCGTGGAGCCAGGCAAGGCCCGTACTATGTTCTGATGACCCCGGGCCTGCTTCCTGCTGTGCTCGTCGAGTTGGGTTACATCACGAACAGGGCGGACGAGGCGCAGCTGACAGACCCCGCGCGACAGGACCGGATCGCCAGGGCGCTCGCCGACACGATCGAGAACTTCCTGGAGGAGACAGGGCGACGGATCGCGGCCACGGAGGGACGCGGTTGAGATCGGCCCGCCTGCTCGCGCTCACGCTGTTCGGCGGCTGTGTGTACTTCAACGCGATGTACGACGCCAACCGCGAGTTCGACGCGGCCCTCGCATCGCTCCAGGAGCAGTCCGAGGTCACCGCGCGGATACAGTTTGACAGCGTCATCGCGAAGACCGCGCGCGTCATCGAGGACCATCCCGGGAGCAAGTACGCGGACGATGCGGCGCTACTGAAGACCCGCGCGGAGCTTCATACGGGGATGTGGGAATCGGCCGTCGAGACATCCCTCCAGGCGGAGGCATTGGCCGGGAGCCAGAAGAGCCGGGCCGCAGCCGTCGGGCTGAGGGGAGTGGCGTTGCGGGAGCTTGGCTCGTACCGCGAAGCGGACTCTCTCCTGAGCGTCGGACTGTCCGGGAAGGTGGCCGCGGACGACGAGGCGCTGTTCCTGTTCCAGAGGGGCCTGGCGCGACAGGAACTGGGCCTCTCCGATCAGGCGACGCTGGACCTGGAGGCGGCCGCGAGTTCGGTGGAGCTCTCTCCCGAGGGCAGTCTTTCGCTGACCATTGCTCTGCGCGATATCGGCGAGTACGGCCGGTCGGCGGAGGTCTCGGCCCGGCTTCTCGCGACGGCGAACCCAAATCCTCGTTCCCCCCTTTATCTGCACGTGGACTCCCTGGGGGTGCTCGCCCCGTCGACCGTGGACTCCATGGCGGCCGCGCTCCTCACTGCGGCAGCGGTGCCGGCCACACGCAGGGCGGCGTTCCACCTGATCTCGGGCCGCGCGCGGCTGAGCCAGGGGCTGGAACAGGCTGCGCTCGTCTCGTTCGACGCGGCCGTCGAGGAGGCGTCGAGCAGCCAGGGCGCGTCGGATGCGGCCTACTACGCCACCGAATTGCGACTCCGGGACGCCACCCGGCCAGAGGACGTCACAGCGCTGCTTGGCAGCTATCCGGTCGCGCGTCGCTCCGGCGAGCGAGAAATGCGGGAGCGTGTCAGTCGGTGGGAGAGCGCGTCGGCGGAGTTCGAGGGATTGATCGCCGCCTATGAGAGCCGTGGAGCATCAGCGGCGGAATCGATGCTCCGGGCGGCTGAGGTGGCACGAATCGATCTCGAAGCGCTGGCCCTGGCCCGGGGGAGCTACCTCCTGTACCTGGATCTCGTTCCCGATTCGAGGTGGGCCGCGAAAGCGATCTACGGAGCGCTCAGCGTGTCAGGTCATCCGCCGGATCCGGCCTGGGTGAACGATCGCGGCCTGGTCACGGATGATGAGCTGAGGAGCCTGCTGGGCACTCTGCCTGCGGACGACCCGTACCGACTGGCCTTCGCACAGGCGGAGGACCGCGGGATGATGGCCGACTCGATGTATGTCCTGGCCGAGGCGGACCTGATGCGGCGGCTCACGGAGATCCGGATGCTGTTCGATCCGACGGCGGCGGATACGGTACCGGACGTGGACGAACCCCCGGTCGAGCCGGACGAGGACGAGGTACAGAATTGATGAGTGCTCCGGTGAGGTCGTGGGGGCGGGTCCTCGAGACCCGTCAGGCCGCCGGGGACACCTTCTGGATCGAGGTGGACTGCCCGCGGATCGCGGCGCAGGCGAGGCCGGGCCAGTTCGTGATGCTGGGGACGGGGCTGGGCGACGTCGCGGCACCATTCCTTCCGCGCCCGTTCAGCATTGGAGCCCGTGAAGCCGACGGAAGGCTCGGTTTTCTGGTGCGGGTCTTCGGCGCCGGCACGCGCCGCCTGTCCGCGGTTAACCCGGGGGACGAGCTCCTGATTCTCGGGCCGCTGGGCCGCTCCTTCAGCCTTCCGGCGGATCGACCGATCGTGTGCCTGGCAGGAGGCGTCGGATTGGCCCCGTTCCTGTTCGTCGGCGCGGACGCCAGGCTCGAGAAACGCGATGTACGGATCGTGTACGGAGAGCGCACCGGGGATCGGGTGTTTGATCCGGAGCTGATCCGCCGGATCACCGGAGTCGAGCCTGACCTGAGGACGGAAGACGGATCCCTTGGACGACGCGGTCTCGTGATCGACGACCTCGACCTGGATGACCAGCCTCAACTCCTGGCCTGTGGGCCGGATCCCATGCTGCGGGCGTGTGCCGATCTGGCTCTGCGGCACGGCCTTCCATTGCAGGTTTCGGTGGAGGAGCACATGGGTTGCGGGGTGGGCACGTGCCAGGGATGTGTCGTCCTGTCGGCCGCGGGTGAGTGGATCAAGTCCTGTACCGAGGGGCCCGTGTTCGACGCCCGGGAGCTCGCATGACCGACCTGAGCCAGCACCTCCTGGGCGCGTCCTTTCAGTCTCCGGTCCTCCTCGCATCAGGCACGTGCGGCTACGGAGAAGAGTACGCGAACCTGATTCCCCTCGACGAGATCGGCGGCCTGGTCACGAAAGCCGTGAGCCTCGAGCCCCGGCCGGGCAATCCTCCGCACCGGGTCGCCGAGACGCCGGGCGGAATGATCAACGCCATAGGACTCCAGAACGTGGGGCTCGACCGATTCCGGAGCGAGAAACTGCCGTGGCTCAGGAATAACCTGCGGGCCGCGCGTGTGCTCATCAACGTGGTGGGGCACTCCGCCGAGGACTACGGGGCCGTCGTTTCCGGCCTCGATTCAGACGACGGCTTCCTCGGCTATGAGATCAACGTATCGTGTCCGAATGTGAAGGACGGGACCCTTTTCGGCGTCGATCAGCAAGCGCTTTCGGCGCTGGTGGCCGGACTCCGTGCCCTGACCGAACGGCCGCTTGTCGTGAAGCTCACTCCGAACGTGCCGGACATCGGAGTCTACGCCAGGATATGCGAGGAAGCGGGGGCCGACGGGCTGAGCACGATCAACACGTTCCCCGGAATGCTGATCGACGTGGAGGGGCGCCGCCCGGTGCTCGGCAACGTGAGTGGCGGCGTCAGCGGACCGGCCATCCTTCCCATGGGCGTCTACCTGACCTGGCGCGCAGCCGCCGCGGTTTCCATCCCGGTCATGGGAATCGGGGGCATCCGTTCCGGGAGTGACGCGCTTCAGTACATCCTGGCCGGAGCCTCGCTCGTACAGGTCGGCACGGCCCTTTTCGTCGATCCGTCCGCTCCGGTCCAGGTCCAGGCCGGAATCGCGGAGTACATGGAGCGCCACGGCATCGCACGAGTGGCGGATCTCGTGGGCGCTCTCACGATCCCGGAGCGAGAGTGATGCGGATGGACGGTTCCAGGTGAGCGCAGTGGCGGAAGCGGCATCGGTTCCCGAAGTGATCGTGGCGCTGGACTATCCCGATCCGGATTCGGCGTTCGAACTGGTACGGCGTCTTCCTGAGGGGACATGGTACAAGGTCGGTCTGGAACTGTTCACGCGAAGCGGTCCGCCCGTGGTGCGTCGCCTGGTCGATGAGGGTCGACACGTTTTTCTCGACCTGAAGCTCCACGACATCCCCAACACGGTGGCCGGGGCGACACGGGCCGCTGCGGCCATGGGCGTTCGTTTGCTCACCCTGCACGCGTCGGGTGGCGAGGCGATGCTCCGGGCCGCGGCCCGGGCCGTACAGGCGGAGAACGAGAGATCCGGGGGAGACACCAGGCTTCTCGCGATCACGGTTCTGACGTCCCTCGATGACGACTCGCTCTCTGCGGTGATGGGAGAGGGGTCGGGCGTCGAGCAGGCGGTGGGTCGCCTCGCGGGCCTGGCCCGGGAGAGTGGAGTCCAGGGCGTGGTTTCTTCCGTGGGCGAATGCAGGGCCGTCAAGCTGGCCTGCGGTCCGGACTTTCTCGTGGTCACGCCGGGAATCCGTCTCGCCGGCGAGGGGGCCCAGGATCAGAAGCGAGTGGCCACTCCAGCGGTCGCGAAATCCGCGGGGGCTGACTTCCTGGTCGTTGGACGATCGATCACCCGGGCCGAGGATCCCGCTGCCGCACTCGAGCGCATCCGCGCCGAGGTGGGCTGAAGAGTGGCTGTGCGCCGGATCAGTGCTTTGCTCGTAGTTCTGCCGGTCCTCGTGTTGGCGCTGGCCGCGTGCGACGACGAATCGGAGACTCCGTGCATCTGCACCGAGGAATTCCGCTCCTATCACCTGACCGTTGTCGATGTAGATGG
>JAUVPT010000223.1 GCA_030598525.1 Gemmatimonadota bacterium | reverse complement strand
TGGTTCAAGCTGGGAACGAAACTGGCCCGGCTGACGGCTCCGATTCAGTAGAGGTGACGGCCGAGCTCACCGGGTGACGATTAGCTCCGGCAAGGCCATTTCGATCTGCCCTCGGCGCTGCTCCAGCCAGGGTGGGAGCTTGAGATTCGTACCCAGCTCCTCCACGGATTCGTCGGTCGTGAAGCCGGGCGGATCGGTCGCGATCTCGAACAATACCCCACCCGGCTCCCGGAAGTAGATCGACTTGAAGTAATTGCGGTCGAGCACCGGTGTCACGTTCATCCCGGCGGAGACCAGGATCTCGCGCCAGGCCAGCTGGTCCTCGGTGCTGCGGGCCCGAAACGCCACATGATGCACGGTACCCGCTCCCCCGATTCCGGGCGCGGAGTCGGGGGAGAAAAGCAGGTCCAGCAGCAGTCCGGGGCCCACGCCCCCCACGGCGAACCGAAACCGATTCCCCTCTTCACGGGTGAGACGAAACCCCATGGTGTCGCTGAGCAGGGATGCGGTGGCCTGGTAGCCCTCCAGCATCAGTGTCACTCCGTGAACACCCCGAATCGTTGCTTCTGCTTGAACGGGTCCGTCGGTCCAGGCCGGTAGGGTCGACGCGTCATCGTGGGCCACGAGTTCCAGCCTGAGACCATCCGGATCGCGGAGGCTCAACACCTCTTCTTCGAGTCGACGCCCCACCAGCTTCGCATCGATGCGCTTGCTCTCGAGGCGTTCCGTCCAGTATCCCAGCGAACCCGCCGGAACCGAGAACGCGGTCACGGTGGCCTGTCCCGTGCCCTGCCGGCCGCGCCGAGCGCCCGGCCACGGGAAGAAAGTCATGATCGAACCAGGCCTTCCGGCGCCGTCTCCGAAGTAAAAGTGATACGTCCCGGGGTCGTCGAAGTTGACAGTCTTCTTGACGAACCGAAGGCCCAGGACTTCGGTGTAGAAGTCGTAGTTGGTCTGCGGATCCGTGGCGATGGCTGTCACGTGGTGGATGCCGGGGATCGCCTCAGGCAATGTTCCAATCCTCGTGCTGGTGGATTCTGTGTTCCTGGCGCCCAGAAATTACTCGCGTCGGAACGTCTGCTCGAACGCGGCGACGTCCCAATCAGCGCACCGCGCTGCTGCATCATAGGTCGTCTGCAGGAAATCCATGAGAGTCTGTGCAGGGTCTTCCGAGTTACGGACATCCTCATACGGCAGCACGAATTCTCCGAGATCCGTATTCCAGGCCGCGGCCCCCGGCGCGACCACCGCGTCGGCGAAGCCCTCGGGGGTCGGGTAGGCATACGAGTAAAACATCGGGTAGGGCATCATTTCACCCCCCGGCCAGAATCCCGTGCTGCTGACCTCGTGCGAATAGGCCTCCTGCATGACGTCCAGCGGCATGTTCGGATATCCGCCGGGATGTGCTGGCGCCGTCCGGCCCGAGAACCGGCTGACCGCGAGATCGAAGCTGCCCCAGAAGAAGTGGGACGGACTGGCCTTGCCTATAAACCTGGCACGGAACCGCTTGAACACCATGTCTACCTCGCGCAGGGCGCACCAGAACCGGTGCACGGCATGGGCGTCGTACGAGGCGTGCTTGACGTCTTCCGCAAACGGAACAGCCTCCTCCACTTCGTTGGGTCGTCCGGAGAACCCGACTTCGAGGCCGAGGTCGCGGAGTGCTCCTGTCACGGCCGCATGGAAGTCAGCCGTGGTCTGCGGCTTCAGCGGTATGACTCGGATCTCTCCATTGGACGCGGTGATGAGCAACTGGTGGTTGATGAAGTCGAAGTCGATCTGGAACGTCTGCTCACCGTACGGGATCGGCCCTGTGGTCAGGCCGCACGGCGATACATAGAGCGTGACATGCCACGAGTGGTTGACCCAGGGCCACTGGGCGAGGCGGATCTTGCCGACGATCTGTGTCCACATGTGCAGCGTGGCTGCGGTATCCTTCCAGTCCTCATACGGCAATTCAGGCCAGCGTTCGTGCATCTGGTCCTCCTCGCAGCGTGTGATTGTCGGGCCTGTACAGTACTAACGAACATGCCAGGCTCTGCAAAGGAGAGGGGCCTCCGGCGGTTCGGCTTGGCCCTGCGGTCTTGAGTTGAGACCAACTGCTGGACTCGCGTATACTGATGAACCCCCGAGGACAGTTTCCGAGGTGAGTCGATGAAAGCTGAACGATCCACGGGCGCCCCTGCCAGTTTCGGCCAGTTCGAGTCGCACGACGTCGATGAGTACACTCAACTCATCCAGCCGTGGGATATTCGGCTCAATCAACTGTCTCGAGGGAAATTCAGCGGTTCGTTGCAGGCCGTTACGACGCCGGGCATGGTCGTCTACGAGGAACGCTGGCGTCGGCAAGCCGAAGTTCGTGGAGCGACGCCTCACGGGCCTGCCACCGACTTCTCCTTCACGGCTCCGGGGAGAACCCTTCCGAAGCCAGGTCCATCGAGGCCACGCTCTTCCAGCCACTGAGCCGTATTGTAGTACGCGATCAGTCCGTGCTGTTTTCACCCTCCCCTCTCCCCTCCGGAAGAGGAAGAGGTCGGTTAGACAGAGAAGTCGACTGTTCTTCCCGCTGGCAAAGCCTTCGGCCCGCGCTCAGCCACAGGGACTAATGCCTATCACTGCGTGGGGTGTCATGCTCAATACGTGCTTCAAAACCGTGCTTCAGACCCTGCTGGCAGTTGTCGCGTGCGCGGCGGCATTCACTCCGGCGATCGCTCAGGACGCTGCGCCCGACCCGGCCGACCGCCAGCTGTTCTTCGGCGAGCAGCATCTGCACTCGAGTTGGTCTCCTGACGCGTACGCGGCGGGCACCCGTCAGAAGCCCGAAGACGCCTACCGCTGGGCACTGGGCGAGGAGGTCACGCTCTCGACCACCGGTGAGAAGATCAAGAAGGATACGCCCTACGACTTCGTCGCGCTGACCGACCACTCGGAGTATCTGGGCGTGTTCCCTCAGCTCGCGGATCCGAACGGTCCGTTCGCCGGAAACGCCCTGGCGGCGCTGATCAACAGTCCGAATCAGGCGGACCAGAACAAGGGCGCGTCGGAGGTGATCGCCTCGATTACGCTCGGGATCCCGGAGGGCCCCTTCGTGGATTTCGTGAGCCCGGAGATCATCCAGTCCAACTGGAAGAACCACGTGGCAATCGCCAACAAGTACAACGATCCGGGGAAGTTCACGGCGCTGATTGCCTACGAATGGACGTCGATTCCGAACAGCCAGAACATGCATCGTAATGTGTTCTTCCGGGATGACACGGGGCCCGAAGCTCCGTACTCAGCATTCGATTCCGTGGATCCGGAAGACCTGTGGACCTACCTCGAATTCCAGCGGACCGCCGGCCACGAAAACTTCGCGATCCCGCACAACGGCAACGTGTCCAACGGCCTGATGTACGCACCGACCAACTACCGGGGTGACCCGATCGACGAGCGTTACGCCAAAAGACGGGCACTCAATGAGCCCGCGACGGAGATCATCCAGACGAAGGGCAGTTCGGACACGCACCCGCTGCTGTCCCCGAACGACGAGTTCGCGGATTTCGAGCAGTTCCCGAATCTCATCGGCACGCCGATCGTCAGCAAGATCAAGGACGGGTACGTCCGCCAGGCGCTGACGGCGGGCCTGGCTCACGAGGCCAAGCTCGGGACCAACCCGTTCAAGTTCGGCATCGTGTCCGGCGCGGATGTCCAATCGGTTATATCCGCCAATTAAGAGGAAAACTGGTTTGGCGCCCACGGCGCGACCGACGACACCCGTGAAAAGCGGCTGAATCCGAAACCGAACGCCAGCGGAATGGCCGGCTACATGGTCGGATCCGCCGGTGCGACGGGCGTGTGGGCGGACGAAAACACACGCGCCGGGATCTTCGACGGCATCCGGCGGAAGGAGACCTTCGGGACTTCCGGTCCACTGATTCGCCTGCGATTCTTCGGTGGCTGGGCGTA
>JAUVPT010000091.1 GCA_030598525.1 Gemmatimonadota bacterium | reverse complement strand
TGAAGATTCTGACGACTCTACGTGCGGTCACAACAACGGTCACAGCGCGTATCACCGCTGACGATCGCTCACGATCGCTTACAGGGCACATACCGCATACATTCAGCGTCAGATGACGCTGACGGGCGTATCGTGCTGGCCTGATAAGCGTGAGGTCGGTGGTTCAAATCCACCCGGGCCCATCGAGGACACTTCTCTCTTCTCTCTTCGCGAGCTGCGCGGACGGCGGTAGCTTCCACGGCTCGCAGCATCCAGGCGCCACCGATACTCGCTTTGAGAGCACGTCCACCCGGAACCCATGCCACGCCACGTGTTTCGCCGGGCTACTCGCACGGCTGCGGTCGGGACGCGTATCGCCTTGACAGTGCTCTATAACGGACCAAAGTTAACCGAGCGGTCAAGTTCCACATTGTAAGGTCTCAAATGGGCAAAGAATCGGACACCAGGGAGCGCTTGATAAGGGCGGCCATGAATCTGTTCCACGCCCGCGGCTACAACGCCGTCGGTGTGAACGAGATCTGCGAGGCCGCAAATGTGAAGAAGGGCAGTCTCTACCACTTCTTCGTCGGCAAGCGCGACCTGGCGCTTGCGGCGATCGACGCTCAGTGGGAGTTTTTCCGCGACGAGTTGCTGGAACCTGCCTTCGCCACCGACCTTCCACCGCTTGAGCGCATTCGCCGGTTCTTCATCATGACGTGTGCCTACCACGATTCGGCCCGGAACGAGAACGGCCAGATCAAGGGATGTCCGTTCGGCAATCTCGCGATGGAGCTCAGCGCGAATGATGAGGGGCTTCGAGTCGAGCTGGAGAAGATCTTCGGGCGAATAGGAGGCTACCTGGAAAAGGCTCTGGCAGAGTACTCACCTGGCCATGACGCCCGCACCGGGGCGGAGCAGCTCCTCGCGTATCATCAAGGTACGGTGCTCCTGGCCAAGACACACAACGATCCGCAGCTGATCGAAGCCATGGCTGGTTCTGCCGTAGAGCTCGCCAGGTTGACCGCGACCGCGACGACGTAACACCCCGGGGTTCACACCCGCCAAGTTCTTGTGTACACTTGACCGACCGGTCAGTCGTGGGGCTCAAATGTTTGGAACTCGGCCCCCCACCGGACCTTACCCGTCGCGTCAGTTGTAGAGGCACCTCCTGCGCGACCGACCAAGGAGCAGCATATGTATCACCGTTCCTCCCTCGCCCTCATCTTCGCGTCGTTCGCCCTGGTTGGCTGTGAAAGCAGTCTGCCGACGGCCGCTGGGGAAGCCACGTCCCCCACATTCAGCCAGGGCGCGGGACCAGCTGTTTCCCAATCCGCCCACGCGATCGAGGATTTCGGAACAGTTCCCGGTGCAGTCATTCACTCGGCTACGCTACTCCGGACCAAGAACAACGTGACAGTTCGGATGGAAGCATGGGCACCACCTCCCAACACCGCAACGATGTGGGCTGCCATCTTCAACGTCCCCGGGGAGTGCGCGCAGCAGCCCTGTGGGTTCGATGATCTGTTCAACCCCGACGTAGATGCGAGCCTCGTGCGTGCCGGCGGGCGAGTGATTGGCGGAGGTCCGGTCACGATGACAGGACATGTCAGAAAGGGTGATACTTCGGAAGCACTCTTCGGGCCCGGGCTGATGGATGCCATGACGGCGGAGATTCACTTTGTCTTCCGCCTGCATGGGCCGCAGATCCCGACGATGGTGGACAACCAGATCCACTACGTAGAAGGGGGCTGCAGTGTTCAGTCCTGCAATGATGCAGGAGCCGCGATCTTCCAGCCTCCCATGTAAGTGACTCGATGGAGTACCTGAACACGGGGCAGGCAGTCGACAGTTATGGTCGAATCCTCTCCCGTGGCCAGACGAGAGCGCCCGGGTGTCTCGCAGGCTCGAATACCTGCGGCAGCACGCCGGGCGCTTCTATTTTTTTTTTGCTCAAAAAGCGGCGGGTGGGAGGAGACCCTTCAAGGGCTGGTCCTCTAGCTCGGGAGCGAAATCCCGCCGCAAGCTGTGCAACCCTCTCCCGCACTTCGGACTCAAGCTTGCCAGCGCCCCTGCTCGCTTCCACCGGTTTCTAACTGGATCGCGTCAGCGCGGTGCAGATGGGGTTCCCATTTCCAGATTGTTGTCTATCATGGAGATACGGTGTTCGGCACGACAGGCGCACTGCCCGCTGGGTGGGTTGGCCCTTTCGACGACCCCATCACGAGCGATTGTCAGTTCTCTCTCAAGGAGCCGAAACCGATGCGCCTGTTCCGCGGCCCGCGGCGTACTATTGTCCTCGTCGTTCTCCTGGCGGTAGCAGGCTGCGGCGACGATGCGATGGGTCCGGACGGCCCCGATCCGAATGATCCTGACATTGCCGCCGAGGTCATCGTCACACCCGGCGACGCGCAGCTCGGCATAGGGCAATCCACGACATTGACAGCCGAAGTCCGTGATTCCTCTGACGCCGTGATCGAAGGCGCAGTCGTGCAGTGGTCGAGCGATGACCCGGGTGCTGCATCCGTGAGCGCCACTGGAGTCGTCACTGCACTCCAAGAGGGGCTGGTCACGATCAGGGCCTCTTCCGGGTCCGCATCCGGCGAAGCGCGCATCACGATCGACATCGTCACAGTCTGCGAGTGCGCGGTGATCATCGACTCGACGAATCTCAGCCTCGTCAGTCGCGATACCATCTCCGGCCGGTTCGAGTTCGAGCTGATCGACGGCGAGATGCCGGAGATCGACACGACGAAGGTGATCGTCGGGGCGCAGGACGAGGGGTTCCTGCGCCACGTGCGCGGTGTCGAGAGGAACGGAAACACGTTCGTCCTGCAGACGACCCAGGCTGGCGTGGCCAACGTGATCGAGAACGGCGGATTCGGCGGATCGACCCGGATCTTCGCCGAGGGCGATGCCGGCTCCGAGGCCGGCACCGGAACCGGCGCCGTGTGGTGGGGCCCATCCAGCGTGGTGCACATGGCCGATGGAGTCAGCCAGGTCAGCCCCACCATGCTCAAGCTCAGCGGCCTCAAGCTGAGTTACAAGGACAACGACATTCCGGGCGAACCCGATTTCGAGTTCGCGGTGGAAGACGGGGCCCTGAACTTCGGTCCGACCCTGGATCTCGGCGCATCGATCGGGGCAGGTCAGCTGAAGGAGTTTCACGCCATCTATACGGGCGGCCTGTCACTGACCGCGTTCAGCGACGAGGCGAATCCGCTGGTCTGGAGCGTCGGCGTTCAGAAGAAACTCTCCCTGGCGGAGGCCGAGAAGACCCTGCTGACGCTGCGAAAGCCGTTCATCTACTGGGCTGGATACGTACCGATCGCCGGCGTCCTCCTGTTCACCATCAAGGCGAAGGCGGAGCTGACGGCCACGGGCGCGATCAAGTACAAGGGCGACTTCGGAGCGGGGTTCGAGCTTTCGGCCGGTGTACGGTACAATGCCGGCAGCTGGAGTCCGGTGTTCGGGGCCGGAACGAGATGGGACGGTCTGCCGCCGCCGCCCCTCGAAGGCCTTTCGGCGGAGGTCGAGTCGAAGGTGACCTTCACCGTGCAGCCGGAGCTGTTTCTGAAGTTCTACTACGTCGCGGGGCCGTTCGTGAACGTCAAGCCGACGCTCGAGGCCCCGGCGCGGTTTTCGATCCCCGGATACGACTGGCTGGCGAGGATCGACTACGTGACGGGGCTCTCGATCGGGGGGCGTGCCGAGATCCTCCGGAAGCAGCCCGTGCACGGCGTGGACCCCAACGATCTGCGCAAGCTGGAGTTTTCGGCGACCATCCCGCTGCACCAGCCGGTCATCCTCGCGGAGATCTACAGCCGCGGACCGCTCGTGGTCACGGACACCACGACGGGCGACGACCTGGACGACTTCTACGATGTCGAGCTGACGCCGGCGTTCAATGTGAACGACGCCCTGTTCGGCCTGCAGCATTTAGCGTCCACGAACACGATCGACAGCAGCGCCGCAGGCGCGCGGCGCGTGTTCACCGACTTGCGGTCCGGCGATTCCTACGCACACCGCGTGCGTCTTACCGACGTGGCCGGCAACTGCACCGTACAGGGCGAGAAGTACGATACCGTCGGCGTGCGCTCCAACCTCCGTATCGTGACGCCGGGTCTCGCCGACCACGACACGTCGCGTGTGGCGGTACACGTGGAGTGCATCCCGCTCGGGGCCGTAAGGGTGGTTACGACGACTGGTGGTCCCGACCCGGATCCGAATGGATATCACCTCGCGCTGGCGCGGATCGACACGGTTGGAAGTTCGCGAAAATGGTTCGACGACGGTTTGGCCGGAGGAACTACACTAGTCGAATCAGCGGCTGTCGCGGCGGATGAACCGGCAACCACGATTCCGATCGAAACTGCCGGGCAGGTCCTCGTCGATTCGCTGATCCCGAAGAACCCGGATCCACGGAGCCGGGCGACGGGAGAGCACCGGTTCGCCCTGCAGGACGTGCGTGAGAACTGCGCCGTGGCCCACCCCGTGGAGCACGACAGGACCGTGCTGTCGGGCGACACCCTGTTCACGAACTTCGATGTCCGATGCATCGCGCTCGGGAGCGTCTTATTGCGGACCCTGACGGGCGACGCGGATCCGCCTCCGCCGTCCGCGCCGATCACATACTCCGCCCGGATCGTCCGGGAGGGCACCCCTGACGACTCGGTGCGCGTGACGCTCGAGGCCTCGGACGAGGAGACGATCGGGGGGCGGATCCCGCTCTATTCGGCCAGCGGTGCCAGTGGTCGCCACCTGGTCGAGCTGAGCGCGCCGGACGGCCTGCCCGACCGCTGCACGCTCGAAGGAGAGTCCCCCCGGGTCGTGACTGTACTGAGCGGCGAGACCGCCGAGGTCGGATTCGACGTCGAGTGTGTGGAGCGCCTGCACGTGCGGACCGTGACGACCGGCGCCGGAACGGATCCGGACGGGTATCGCGTCGTGGTGCAGCCATCGTCCGCTCCGGCGGACACGCTGCTGCGACTCATCGATAGCGACGCGACGATCGAAATCGCCGGCACGACTCCCGGGCCTACGACGATCCGGCTGGAAGGTATATCTCCGAGTTGCACGCCGACGATCGATGTCATCGATCTGGATGTCAGCGCCAGGGACTCCACTCTCGTCGCGTTCACGATCGACTGCTCGAGCACGGTCGTGGCCGACTCCGTCGTCTACCTGATCGATGACGCTTCCATCGCGCTGGAGCCGGGCCGACTGGAGACGGTGCTCGGGACGTTTACCGTGCCGCCGCACCTGTCGGTGTTCGGCGTCGAGGTTTTGGTGGATATCCTGCGGTCCGACGACCAGCCCGACGAGGTGTTCGCCGTCGGGACGACGGAAGCATCCGGACCCTCGTTCGTCGGCCAGGGCGCCTGCCCGGTGGTGCCTGATGATGGTCCTTCGGGGCGGACGTGGGTCCCCGTCGGAGTTGGAACACTGGCGGAGGGAAGCCACGAGTTCATGGCCCGGCACGGCACCGAGTTCGCGTGCTACGATCCGGTCGGAGACCTGACGGGCCCGAACTCGGTCCACTTCTTCGGCCTGAAGCTGGTGTACTGGAGGAACCCATGAACGGGCGGGCCGGGTTCGTCCTGCGAGCGCCGCCGCTGCCCGCACTCGGGGTAGGCTTGGCGGTGCTGCTGGCCTCGTGCGGTGGAGATTCCGTCACCGGTCCCTCCGCCGACGAAACCTCGACGGCCCGATCCGTCGTCACCGTATCGCCCGAATCTGTCGAAGCGGGAGACAGCGCGGAGCTCAGCCTGGAGACGCGGGACGCCGCGGGGAACCGGATCCGCTCGGGCGGCCTGACCGTCCTGTTTCATGCTGCAGGCGGAACGACGGCAGGTGCTAGCGCCGGCACGATAGGGGCGACGACCGATCACCACGACGGCACGTACACGGCCACGTTCTCGGCCACCGTTGCCGGAACGCCGCTGTCGATCGGAGCGCCGATCGACGGCGATACGGTGACGACGCCTTCGCCGGCCCTGCGCGTGTCGGCGGGTCCCGCCACGGTTTCGACCTCCGAGCTTCTCCTCTCGACCCGGAATCTGGACGTGGGAGGGACTGCGGAGCTGAAGCTCGTCGCGCGCGATGCTGCCGGAAATCAGCAGCAGGGAGGTGGCAGTGAGGTCCTGTTCACAGCCACCGGAGGCACGAGCGCGGGAGATATCGGGACGACGACCGACCACGGCGACGGCACCTACACGGCCGCGTTTACCGGCACGGCCACGGGAACGGCCAGGACGATCGGCGCCACGCTCGACGGAGAGACCGTCCCGATGACCGATTCGCTGCGCGTGGTGGCCGGGCCGGTGTCGACAGCCGAGTCGGAGCTGATCGTATCTGCGGATACCGTGACCGTCGGCACCGTCGTGCAGCTCCTGCTACGGACGAGAGACGCCGAAGGAAGGGACCTCGTTTCCGGCGGAAGGGAAGTCGTGTTCTCGGCCGCCGGGGGGGGCGGCGTAAGCGAGGGCGTGATAGAGACGGACAGCGTCGACCTCGGCGATGGCACGTACACGGCCAGCTTCCGCGCGACCGGAGCGGGAACCGCCACGACGATCTCCGCCACGATCGACGGCGAGCCCGTGACGAGCCCGCTTCCCACGATCACCGTGTTGGACGTGGAGCCCTCCCCTCAGAACTCCGTCGTGACGGTGAAGGCCGACGCCCTGGTGGCCGGCGATTCGACCACGCTGACACTCACCGT
>JAUVPT010000242.1 GCA_030598525.1 Gemmatimonadota bacterium | reverse complement strand
GTCGAGGCGGCGGAGCAGGAAGCCGAGGCCGAGCCCCTCCCTGACGAAGCTGAGCCCGGCGAATTTATGGACGAACTCGAGTTCCTGGAGTCGTTGTCTCTGGATGACGCGGACCAATTCGACGCCGTTTCGGCGATGCTGGACGAGGAGGAGGCCGACTCAGGGGCGGACGGAGAGTCCAGGGAAAAGACGGAGGATCTCTGAAAGCCGACAGCCCTCGACCCTGGCGGGCGCGCGGGCTGATCTACGGTCGACGCCCCGCTCGGGGTGCGTCGTCAGTTGCTGAGGCCGCGAACGTAGCGGGCGAGTCTCGACTTGCGTCGCCCGGCCGCCTGTTTCGACACGATGCCCTTTCGGGCTGCCGTGTCCAGCATGGAAGCTACCTTCCGGTATGCCGCTTCAGCATCACTGGACGACTCCGTCTGCAGCAGGCTCTTCGTCCGCGTCCGAATCTCGGAACGGACCGTTCGATTGCGCTCCCGCCGCTTGTGGTTTTGGCGAAGCCGCTTCTTGGCACTCTTGATGTTCGGCAAGGTTCTATTCCTTCAGTGGTTCGCGTCTCACGTGAGTCCAAAGACCGCATAGAGTACACTGATTCCTGTGTTGAATCAAGGTCCTCGTGATGTCGATATGAGTCCAAGCGCACCGGCCCGAGGCGCCACACCCCGTGGCATCGAACCGTTCCAGGTATCGCTGGAGCGGTTTGAAGGCCCACTCGACCTGCTCCTCCACCTGATCCGGTCGCAGGACATCGACATCTTCGACATCCCCATCGCCCGCATTACCGCGCAGTTCGTGCGGACGCTCGAGGATGATCTCGAAATGATGCCGATCGAGAGAGCTGGAGAGTTCCTCGAGATGGCGGCGACCCTGGTTCGGATCAAGGCGCAGCTTCTTCTTCCACGGCCCGAGCAGCCGGATTGGGACGAAGACCCGCGGGCAGAGCTGGTCAGACGATTGCTGGAGTACGAACACTTTCAGGACGTGGTTCACGTGCTCGAGGGCGCGGAGGCTCAACGGGGCCGTCACTTCGGCAAGGGTTACATCGAGGGCCGGCCCGTTCCGGCACTCGCTCCCGTCGAGCTGGAACTGACGCTGGCCGACTTCCTGTCGGTGGCCGCGCGGATACCGGAACCGGCGCCTCCGATCGAGATCCGTCCGCCCTCGCAGACCGTGACCGTGAATGAGAAGGTCTCGCTACTGCGGCGCCTTCTGGCGAAAGCGAAGCGGGTGTCCTTCGACCGGTTGTTCAGGCCCTGGGGTACACGGGCGCACGCCGTGGCCGCCTTGCTGGCTGCTCTCGAGCTGGCGAAGCAGCAGGCCCTGCGCATCGAGCAGGTCAAGCCGTTCGCCTCGATCTGGCTTCTGCCAGGGGATCGAAATCAAGCGCCGCCGGCTGCAGCGACGACGGAGACCGCGGAGGGAACAGAGTGAAGGTCGAACAGATCGTTGAAGCCACGCTCTTCGCGAGCCAGACGCCGCTCACGGCGGACGAGGTCGCCCGAGCGGACGAGAACCTGGTCGCCGAGAGTGTCGTGGAAGCGATCCAGGTCCTGCGCGACGTGTATGAGGCATCCGAGCGAGCGTTCCAGATCTATCAGTTGGGAGACGGGTATCAGATCCTTACGCGACCGGAGTACGCCCCCTACCTCGAGAGGTTCGACTCGGTGCCAAGGGCGCCGCACCTGTCGCCGGCGGCGCTCGAGACCCTGGCCATCATCGCGTATCGAAATCCGATTGGCCGGATCGAAATCGAGGAGGTCAGAGGGGTAAGCGCGAGCTCCGTTCTTCGGACTCTTCTCGATTGGGAGCTGGTAGAGGTCGTCGGGCGGGGGGAAGGCCTCGGGCGGCCGCTTCTGTATGGCGTCACACGGATGTTTCTCGAGCACTTCGGTCTCAAGGACCTGTCCGATCTTCCGGCTCCGGACGAACTCCCGGTGGTGCTTGGAGAACTGCAGCAGGCCATGGAAGCCGAGGTCGAGGAGGTCGAGCCGGAAGCAGAGGAGGACGGCGCGACGGAGTCCGCCCCGCGGGAAGAGGCGGAGGGAGAGGGTCACTGAAGTGGCGGCGGACATGCGTCTTCAGAAATACCTTGCACGGGCGGGAGTGGCCTCGCGGAGAGCCAGCGAGGAGTTGATCCGGGAGGGCCGCGTGAAGGTCGATGGAGACGTCGTCACGGTCCTCGGCACGAAGGTAGACCCGCAAGCCTGCGTGGTGGAGGTGGACGATCGTCAGGTCCAACTCGAACCCTCGCGCTGGATCATGTTGCACAAGCCGCCCGGCTGCCTCTGCACCCGCAGCGATCCCGAAGGTCGTCCGACCGTGTACGACCTGATCGGCCCCGAGTTCGAGTCACTCTTTCACGTGGGGCGACTCGACTACATGAGCGAGGGAATGCTGCTCCTGACGAACGAGGGAGCGGTGGCCGAGCAACTGCTCCACCCCCGCAACCGGGTTCTGCGTTGCTACGAGGTAACCGTGGCGGGCCCGATTCCGAGGGATGTGGGAACTCGCCTGCGGAACGGAGTGGAGCTCGACGACGGCCCGGCCTGGGTCGACGACTTCAGAGTTCGTCCAGGCCCGCGACCCGACCAGGTGGTCCTGGAACTGTCGCTGCGGGAAGGACGGAATCGGGAAGTGCGACGCATGATGGAAGCCGTGGATCTGACGATTCACGCACTCAAGCGGGTGGCGTTCGGCCCGCTCGAACTGGGCAACCTCCCGCGCGGATCGTGGCGCTCGCTCGAAGAGGGCGAGATCGACCGACTGCGCGCACTGAATAGGAACGAGTGAATGGACATCAACGGCAGGAACATCCTGATGCTGGGCGGCTCCGGGCTGGTCGGGATCGCCATGGCCCGTAAGCTGCTTCCGCTTCGCCCGGCGCGCCTCGTGATCGCGGCGCTTCGGCGCGACGAGGCGGAAGAGGGGGTTACGACGCTTCGGCGCGAGCCCGACGCAGAGGGCGTCGAGCTGGTCGCGGAGTGGGGAGACATCCTTCTTCGCACCAGCCGCAGAAACGACTCGCGAACCGCCATGCTGGAGACGGACGCGGGGCGGGCGGAGATCCTGGACGACCTGCTGGGTCACCTCAGGGAGAAGGACTTCCGGCGCAATCTGCTGTTCTCGCTCCTGGAGACGCACCGGCCCGAGATCGTCATCGACTGCGTGAATACCGCCACGGCGATCGCGTACCAGGACCTGTTTACCTCCGCCGGCAAGCTCAGGGACCTCATGTGGAGCGGCGGTACGCCGACCGTCGCGGACATCGAAGCCCACCTCACGACCCTCTATCTGCCGCAGCTCATCCGGCACGTCCAGGTGCTCATGCATGGCATGCGAGAGGCGAAGACGGAGGTGTATCTCAAGATCGGAACCTCCGGAACGGGCGGCATGGGCCTCAATGTGCCGTTCACGCACTCGGAGGAACGCCCGTCGGCCACTCTCCTCTCCAAGTCGAGCGTGTCGGGGGCGCATTCGGGCCTCCTCTTCCTGATGGGCCGAACGCCTGACTCCCCGGTGGTGAAGGAGGTCAAGCCCACCGCGGCCGTAGCCTGGAAGCGCATCGGGTACGGACCCGTCATGCGGGGCGGGAAGCCTATTCGACGCGTCGATTGTCGTACGCCCGTTGATCTCTCCGAGGCGTTCGAGGCGTTGCCGGAGGACCGGTGCGAGGACACCGGTGAGGCGCTGGAATCGGTTTGGCTGGATGCAGGTGAGAACGGCCTGTTCAGCCTCGGGGAGTATGAGACGATCTCGGCCCTCGGCCTGATGGAGATCATC
>JAUVPT010000041.1 GCA_030598525.1 Gemmatimonadota bacterium | reverse complement strand
GCATGCGGGCACCGTATGTACGGCAGAACTCGAGCGCGTGTCCCACGGCGCCCTCCGAGTGCCGCGAGAAATCCACCGGCACCAGTACGTGTTCGAGTCGGGGGGAGGTTGCACCCCGCGCTGGTCCACGAATCGTCAACACGGGACGGGGGGACAGACGGACGACTTCCTCCGTTACGCTTCCCACCAGAGCGTGACTGAGCCCACGCCTGCCGTGAGTGCTCATCACGATCAGGTCCGCGTCGATCTCCTCGGCATACTCCAGGATCACTGGCGCGGTCGACATTCCCCTGCGCTGCGCCCGAACCACCTCCAGCTCCCCCGCGTGGCGCTCCTCGATCTGGCTCGCCATACGGCCTGCGGCGGTCTCCTCGAGGCGGACCCGGATCTCTTCAGCGTCTGGAAAGTGATGCGCGGGGTCATTGGGGTCGTCCGCGTGCAGCACGACCGCATGAAGCATGTGAAGGACCGCCCCGTGCTTCTGTGCGAGCGCCAACGCGTGATCGAGCGCGGCGTCAGCCAGCCGCGAGAAGTCGGTTGCGAACAGGACGATCTTCAGTGACAGCATCACTCGTTCCGGCCTCCTATCGAGGAGCGCCGAAGGTGACCTCGAGCTCGACACGCTCGCCGTCTCGCATGACGACGACCGGCGCGGTATCGCCCGGATTGGCCTCGGACAACACGACCATGTAGTCCTGCACGCTCGCAATCTCCATATCGCCGATCTGGACGACGATATCTCCTCGCTGCAGACCCGCTGCCTCTGCCGGGCTGTCCGGTCGGACGTCGGACAGCAACAGGCCGGGCGATCCGTCAGCCGGCCCGGCGTAGTCCGGGATCGTCCCCAACCGTGCCTTGAGCGCCATGCGCCGCTGCGGGCCGTCGGAGGTCTTCACCAGCGTCAACGCGCCGTCACGGTTGGCAATCGTCCCGGCCACGTCGGACACCAGCCACGCGATTCGCGCCCCGCCCTCGGCGATGATCAGATCGGCGTCGTCGGACGGCTTGTGGTAATCGGCATGCGTGCCCGTGAAGAAATGCAGGACCGGGATGTCCGCTGCGAAAAACGCCGCCTGGTCCGAAGACCCGAAACCATCGCCGCCTATCGAACATTCGAAGCCGTATCGCTCACACAGCGGAGCCACCAGGTCGTCCCACTCCTCGGCCGAATCTCCTCCGAGCACCGACAGCTTCTCGTCGCGCAGTCGTCCTACCATATCCATGTTGAGCATGGCAATGGCGTCCTCCATGTCCAGTCCCTCTGGCGGCTGGCGCACGATGTTGCTTGCCCCGACCAGGCCTCGCTCTTCCGCCGAAAAGGCCATGAACACGACGTCGCGCTTGAGTTGCCCGCGTCGCTCGTGCATCTGCCGCGCGACCTCGAGAAGAGCGGCTGCGCCCGAGGCATTGTCGTCCGCGCCGTTGTGGATGGCCCGTGAATCGGGGTCCAGCGAGCCCTCTCCCCCGAAACCGAGGTGGTCGTAGTGGGCGCCGATCAACACCACTCCATCAAGTTCGCCGTTCCCCCGTATGCGTCCCATCACGTTGAATGCGTATATGAAGCCCTTCTGGGCGTGCGGGTCGGAGGGGTCCGCGACAGGCACTCCGAACACGTGGCGATAGCCGCCGTCATCGCCGGCCGGCTCGAGGCCAATGCTCTCGAACTGCTTCTCCATCCACAATCCGGCCTTGGCCAGGCCCTCGGAACCGAGTCCGCGACCCTGGCGGGCGTCGTCCGCGAGCCAGTGTACGTCCGCCGAGTACCGCTCCGCAGCCGCGTCGATGCCGCTGGAGATGCGCTCCGAACCGTCGGTCTGGGCGTCGGCTGCCGAGGCAGTGGACAGGACCAGCCCGGCCAGGAGCGCTATCCGTATCGAGCTTCTATCGCCAACCAAGAATGACATCACTTCCTCCGTATTCAGTGCCTTCAACATGAAACTGCCTTGAGAGAGGCGACCGCGCGGGTCCCTCTCTCAAGGCCGGCAAGGTATATGCTGCGGCGCCTCTGCGCTGTAGCTGCCGGACAGGTCAGAACGCGCCGCCTCCGCCTCCCCCGAAACCACCCCCGGAGAAGCCTCCGCCCCCGCCTCCAGAGAAGCCGGATCCGCCCGAGCTTCGGGGCGCCGAGGTCATCGCCGTGGCGGCGTGCTGCGTCATGCCGGAAAGATCGCCCACGAAGATGGTCGGGTGAAAGCCACGATGCCCCGTGCCCCGGTACCAGTCGGGCGCCTCACGGTAGATGTCCGCGAAGGCGGCCGCCCATTTCTTCTCCACGGCAAGGGCCATGGCATAGGGCAGGTATCGCTCGAACATCTCCGGACCGGTGATCATCTTCTTGAACCGGTCCGACTCGACCCGCTGCAGGAATTCCTCGAAGCCGAGGGCGGCTTCCAGGGCCCGCGTTCCGGCAACGGTGCGGGCCGGCATGAAGATACCGAAGCCCAGGACGATCGCGGCGGTGAGAACTCCGGCCAGAACAGTAGTCAGAGGGGCCATGCCGAATCGGGCCGCGATCACTGAGCCTCCGCCGGCCAGCAGCAGGCCGGTCGCGATCGCAATGCCGACCCACAGGCCGAGAACCCGATCGGGACGGCTCCGGTAGTACTTGAGTTCCATCAGCTCCGCGAAGATCCGTTCCTTGATGCCCGGGAGGTCTTTGTAGAACTCGTTTTCGAGATCGGACATGTGGACCCGATCTCCGGCCGCCGGTGACCCGAATACGGCCTTGAGGAGCTTGTGCTCGTGGCTCTTCAGTCCGGAGAGATCCTGCCCCCCCCTCTGCAGTTCCAGGACGTAGTCCTTCTCCTTGATCAGTCCGAGGAACTTGTCCTCCTCCGTCTCCTCGATGACCAGGTACCCGCGGACAGCGAGATCCACCAGCATGGCGGTCACGTCCCTGAGGTCGGTGCGATTGTCCACCAACGTTCCTACCTCGGACGGCGTGAGGCCCTCAGGCGGCTCGTACATCGGCGCGATGGGCCGTCGCCGCGGGTCCCGACCGTGACGGTTCCAGATGCTCCGCATCGCGAAAAGAGCCAGGAATGGGATCAGAAGCGGCCAATTGCTACGGAAGAAGGTCCGGATCCGATCCCACACGGTGGGTCTCCGAATCAGATACTCACCCGACGCTTCGCCGGCCGTCTCGAGATCGTCGGGAGCTCCGCTGCTCGCGGGCGCTTCTGTGATGAACGAGTCCCATGCGATGGCCACCGTCAGGCCTTCGTGGATTCCCAGTCCGCGAGTGGAGCGCACGTCCACCAGGTAGTCGGACATGTTCAGTTCCACGGACTCCTCGGTGGACCCGTAGCCACCGGTGAATCCACGCGCCCGGACCCCGGTCACCTGCGCAGGCAGGCGTACCCTGACGCTGGCCCGCTCGATGGGGACCGGCCACTCGTCCCCCGTAACGTTCCAGTACAGTTCATCCCACGAATGGTCGTCCTCCTCGAAGAAGCGAAGAGCGTTGTCCACCCGGTACCGGATGACCACGGTGCGAACCGCATCCGAGGCTCCGGGCACCCACACCTTGATCTTCCGGTAGTGCCTCTCTCGGCTGGTTTCGTATCGCAATCCCTGTCCTGCGCCGTCCTCCACGCCAAGCACCTCGAGGCCCAGCGTATAGTTCAGGTTGGCCCGGGTCCGGTACTGGATCGGGATGGTGCGGAAGATCCCGTTGTATGACCCTTCGAAGCGCACCTTGAGAGTCTCGACGACCTCTACGACGCCGCTGCGCCGGACTTGAACCTCGGCGTGGAAGTCCTCGACGTGCCACGCGCGGAGGGTTGCTGCGCCGAGGGGCTCGTCTTCGGGACCGGTCACCGCGAGGCTGCACGGAGCGGACAGCAGAACCAGGCACCCGATGGCGAGCGCCAGGCGGCGCACCCGGATCGGAAGAGCGAGTCTCACGTGCATATCCCCCGGATCAGGCCCCGCTGTCGCCGAAGCTGACCTTCGGAGCGTCTCGCTGCGCCTCTTCGTCGAGCTCGAAGAACTCTTCCTTCTGGAAGCGGAACGCATTTGCCACCAGCACGGACGGAAACTGCTCGACCTTGATGTTGTAGTCTCGCACGACCGCGTTGTAGTACCGCCGGGCGTTCTGCACCGCGTCCTCGATCTCCCCGAGCGTGCCCTGCAGGCTGGTGAAGCTCTCGACGGCGCGGAGCTGGGGATAGGCCTCGGACAGCGCGAACAGGGACTTGAGCGCCCCGCTCAACATGTTTTCGGCCTGAGCCTTGTCTGCCGGTCCGGATGCCGACATGGCCCGGTTTCGCGCGTTGATCACGGCCTCGAGAGTGTCCTTCTCGTGGCTGGCGTAGCCCTTCACGGTCTCCACCAGGTTCGGGATCAGGTCCCACCGACGCTTGAGTTGAACGTCGATATCGGCCCACGCGCCCCGCGCCTGAGTGCGCATCTTCACGAGCGAGTTGTAGATCGTGACGCCGATGATGGCGATGATCGCGAGGAGAATCAGAAACCAGGTCAAGGCACCCTCCGGGTCCGGGGGTCGAGGAGACGTTTGTCGACAAGCCAGAATACTCGACTCCGTCCCGTCGTGACAAGCGGACGGGGCAATCAGCCGGGATCGAGCATTGTGTGTCGCAACCTCGGATGTCAACGTTCCCTGTCTCGGTCTCGCAATTGATTGGAATCGCGCGTGCGCATCGTACACACAGAATCGTCAGTGGTCATGGGGGGGCAGGAGCGCCGGGTGCTGGCCGAGAGTCTCGGGATGCGCGACCGGGGGCATGACGTGTGGATTGCCACGCCTCCCGGTGGGGCCCTGGCGGGCCGCGCCGCGGAAGCGGGACTCGAGGTCGTCCCCATGTCGTTCCGGCGCTCTCTTCTGCCGATCAATGTCCGGGCCCTCACGTCATGGGTGCGGCGCCTGCAGCCGGACGTGGTGAACTCGCACAGTTCGGCCGACAGCTGGACGGCGGCCTTCGCGCGACGCCTGGGGCCGCGTGCGGGGGCGCTGGTCCGAAGCCGCCACATCTCGGTGCGAGTCAAACCGGGCCCGCTTCACAGGTTCCTCTACGGCCAGGCCGACTTCGTGATCACTACCGGGGAGTCGGTGCGCGGTGAACTCGCGGAATCGGGGCTCGTACCCCTTGAGCGCTCAACGTCGATTCCGACCGGAGTCGACCTGGAGCGATTCCACCCGCATTCCGGAAACAGGGCTGAGGCGCGTCATTCCCTCGGGGTCGCCGCCGAGGGACCGGTCATCGGTGTCGTCGCCTACCTCAGGCAGGACAAGGGCCACGCCGTTCTGTTCCGGGCGCTTCCCGGGATCCTCGAATCGTACCCCAAGTGCTCCCTGGTCGTCGTCGGTGATGGCCCCGAGCGCGCGAATCTCGAAGCCCTGGCAGGACGGTTGGGGATCGAGGCTTCGGTCCGGTTCGCCGGCCTCCGTGAGGACATACCGACCGTACTCCCCGGGTTCGACATCTTCTGCCAGCCGTCCCTGCGGAACGAGGGAGTACCTCAGTCGGTGCTGCAGGCCGGTGCGGTGGCCCTGCCCGTCGTCAGCACGGAAGTGGGAGGGATTCCCGAGGCCGTCGTGCACGGTGAAACCGGATTCGTGGTCCCGCCCGACGATCCAGACGCCCTCGCGAAAGCAATTTCTGCGCTGCTCGCGGATCGGGAGTTGCGACGTCGACTGGGAGAAATCGGTCGCCGTCACGTAGCGCAGTCCTTCTCCGTGCAACGGATGCTCGATCTCACCGAGCGCGCGTACGCGGCCGCCCTGCGCTCAGCCGTGTCGCGCAGAGGGCCTGCCAGCCCGGGCCCGTCCGTACCGTGAAGGCACACCTGCCCGAAAGCCGATCCACTGGTGAACGGTCGGTCGTTCTTGCGCATCGGCGGATCCACGCTCCAGGGAGGCTCCCGGACCGCTGGGTCCTGTTCCTGCACGGCTTCCTGGGGGCGGGTCGGAACTGGGCGTCCATCGGCCGGGGCGTGGTGGAAGCGCGACCCGACTGGGGCGTGGTCCTGGTGGATCTCAGGCTGCATGGCGACAGCCAGGGACTCGCTCCGCCTCACACCGTGGCCGCCAGTGCGAGCGATGTGAACTCCCTGGGTCTACACCTCCAGGTCAGTGAGACGGTGATCGCCGGCCATTCCTTCGGAGGCAAGGTCGCCCTCGCGGCGGCCCGCGCCGCCGGCCCGGGCCTGAGACAGGTGTGGGTGTTGGACAGCACTCCCTCCGCCGGGCGGACGGAGGCCGGTGCGAATCGCCTCCTGGCTCTCCTTGCCCGACTTCCCGAGCGATTTGACGAGCGGGGTGAGGTGGTTACGGCGGTACAGGCTGCCGGCTTCAACGTGCACATCGCTGAATGGACGGCCACGAACCTGGTCCGGCGCCCGGACGGGTATCGGTGGAAGAACGACCTGGCGGCGCTCGACCTGCTCCTCGAAGACTTCTACCGGGAAGACCTGTGGTCGGTTGTGGAACCGTCGGTCCCCGGTCGGGAGGTGATCTTCGTCCGGGCGTCCCGGGGCTCGATCATGGACGACGCTTCCGCGGCCCGCATCGGTCGCCTGGAAGCCGACGGCGAGTGTGTTCGACTGATCGATCTCGAAGGCGGGCACTGGCTCAACATGGAGAACCCTGACGGTGTGCTCGAGCTGCTCGTTCGACACCTGCCTCGCTGAGGCGGGACCCGCTCCTAAAAGACCTCACTCCACGTGCGGTTGATCGCGCGGACCGGATCAGACCGTATCCGCATGCCCAACACGCTGGTCTCGCGACTCGCTGTGCCTGGATCGCTGGCGTATCCGCCTCCCAGAGTCGCGCGCGCGGTGAGCCTGTACACCACGGTCACCGAGTCAACCCGGAGCAGCATGGTGGCGAGAACGGTGACGGTTTCTCCCCCGATCGTATACTCTGCTGCCGAGGGTTGAACGCTGGAGGCCAACCAGGTGGTCAACCCTGATTCCGCCAGGTAGAACGCCCGGCTGGACGCCGCATGGCTGATACCGATTCGCAGCTCGGCCCGCGCCGCCAGGAAGATCCCGGTCGCGCCCAGGTACAGGGCGACGAGCAGGACGAGGACAACCACCAGTACGAAGCCTCTCCGGCCGATCGGCGGGATCGCTCCCGGGCGGATCGCCCGGCGTCCAGGCGTCAACGACATGGAGTTGTTCCATTTCGCCGGCACGGGTCCGAACGCCTGTACATGCTGGGTTCCCGGCATCAACGTCGAGTCAACGCCGACCTGCACGCACCTTTTGCGGATCGTCTTTGCGTTTTGCCACCTCGAAAACCCGCCTGCGGCCCCGATCACGTTCCCGGGCGCCTGTTTCGAGTCGCCTAAAGTGTTTGTTTCCTGCCTGATACGATCGCGTACCGCCTCCAGTGCCGCGAATGGCAACCGCCTTGCCCTGAAAAGTCAGGGAGAACTCATGAAAGGAGCGGAAGCCATGCAGTACAGTGAGGCGACCGAGGCTCTGCTCCACGCGATCAAGAACGACGTTCGCAACCGCGTGGACGACATCGTGGACTACGCCGAGCACGCCGCGATGACGCTGGCCTCGGAGAACGAGGTGGACGCGGTTCTCGAGCGGGCGCTTCTGGAAGTCGAGAAGACGCTGGCCGAGGCTGCCCGAGCCATGGCACGGGAAATCCACAGGGAGCGGATGTACTAGACTTCTCGTTGCTCGCGGCACTGTCTCATGTTATCGATACTGACGGGAGGATCGGTCTCCGTCCCGGTCGGGAATCGATTCACGAAGCGCGTAAATTGTCGCATGTCGCCGCGTGGCCGAACCGGACGCGTGTGCGTTGTATGTGAAGCAGACACAACTGATTGCGGGGATTGAGACCGGAACTGATCCGGTGGCCGCGTTCTTGCCGAATCCGACAGTCCGTGGAGTACCGCGGCGGAGCGGCTCGCAGAAGGACCCTTGGCCGGTGGTCCGATCCCTGGGGCGCTGACTCGCGGAAGGCGAAGACGCAATGGATGAGAAGGGGAAGATGAGCGCACGAAACCGTGAGGCGAAAGCCGCTGCCTTCGAGCCGGACACGGAGCCGTCGACCGATGGAGACAGCTCCACGGGTGACGAGGCCTCGACGGAGCATCCCACCTGGCTCGACCGGGTGAGAGATGCCGCCGCGCCGGAACCCGACGAACCGTTGTGGACCCCTGAGCCGGTGGGTTCTTCCGACTCTGTGTGGGACGCCACCGATACTGTCGAGCCGGCCCCTCCACCCGCCACCGAAGTTGAGGTCCCCGCACCGGAGCCGTCGGCGCCGGACCCTGGAGCGATTCCTGAGACGGCAGCGGCTGCCCTGGAAGAGAACGTGGGGCTCAGCGTTCGCCTCCTGCGGAAAGCCGCCGTCGAGATGGCTGTGCGGGACGCCGATGCGGACCTCCCCGACGTGCAGACCGAGGGGCGCGCCGAGTCGGAAGCAGAACTGCGTGATCGCGCGGTCGCCTTGTTCCGGAACTGGCAGGCTCGAGAGCGCTCGCGCCTGAACTCGGTGGTCGCCGAGTTGGAGGGTCGCATCACGCGGACCCTGGCCGGCATTTCCCTGGACAACGATCGTTTCGGCCGTGTCACGAGCGAACTGTTTCGTCTCAAGAAGAGATGGGACATGAACCGCACGGTGGTGGAGAGCACGTTGGAGGAGGAGACCCGCGGGCAGGAGGTCCAGCCGGAGACTCGCCAGTTCAAGACGCACTGGTACGCGCTGGCCATCGGCTTTCTGGGAGTCGTGGAGTTCCTGGCGAACGCACCGGTATTCGGTGCTCTTCTGCCACGCGATCCGCTGACCGAGCAGCAGTTGCGATACGTCGCCGAGACGAGCGAGGGATGGTTTGCCGGAGGTGTGCGGGTGGCATCCCAGTTCATCCTCAGGCCTGACGCCGCCCTGCTGGCGGCTGGTGTGGTCACCTTCCTGTGCGTGCTCGCCCACTTCTTCGGACACTCTCTCCGGTCGCTCATGATGCATCAGTCAGCGCGCCGCACGGGCGAGACCCTGGGCAAGCGGTCGGCCGGTGAGTTCATCGTGCCGATGGTGCTGTCGGGGATCGGCCTCGCTCTCGTTATCGGAGTCCTCTTCGAGGCGCGCGTCACGCTGGGCGAGGTCGCAGTGGATCGCTTCGCCCAGGACAGTGCCAAGATCGAGGAGCTTCGCCGCACAGCCAGTTGGTTGCGGGTGGACGGCAATCTGGTCGCCGCGAACGAGCAGGCGAACCGGGCGGACGACCTGGAGGCCCTGGCCAAAGAGCAGCGGGAGTACGCTGCTTCGATGAGCGGCCTGAGCTTCCCGATTCTGCTGCTCAACACCACGCTGATCCTGGTCGCGATATCGGCCGCCTACTTCCACATGCTGGACCGACGGCGGGATCGGTTCAACGACACTCCGTTCGAGCGTCAGAGGCGCGAACTGGTGAATCTCGGTGACGCGACACAGCAACGGGTCGCCGACGCAATGGGAGACGCCGTGCGTACCATTCGCGAACTGGCGAGCTTACTTTCAGAGACGCCCCTGCGGGAGGCGCCCGCGCTGGCGAGCCAGCTCGAAGCGACGGTCGTTGCCTACCGGGCGGAGAACGGTCGACTGCGGGGCCTGGACGCGAGGGAGATCAAGGCGTTCGCCGCACCGGTCGAGCTCAAGCTCGTCGTGGAAGAGCGGGATACGCGCAATCTGCTGATGCGCGACCCCGAAGACTACGAGGCGGAACGGCGGGACCTGCAGGACAGCTTCGAGAAGACCCGGGCCAGGTTTACTGAAGAGGCGACGGCATGGTGATACGAAAGACGCGGCTGCTCCTGTCGCTACTCAGCGCGGTGACGCTCGCGGGCTGCGGCACACAGGAGGGAAACGCCGCGGGCGGCGAAGGAGAAGGAGGCGTCGTCAAGCGATCGACTCCCCAGCTCGTCGTCTTTGTCTACGACCGCTCGACGAGTATTTCGCACCACCAACTCGAGTTGGCGAGACAACTCACGAACGACCGCATCAGGAAGCTGGATCATGGGGACCGCATTGCGGCCCACCAGCTCCTCCAACTCTCTCTCGAAGAACAGGCCCAGCGCTGGTCCGAGACCATCCCACAGCGGCAATTTACCGAGCAGGCCATGACACGGGATTCGGTCACGCGGGCCCGCTTCCTGAGGGATGCGCAGGACTATCTCGTGGTGTTCACGGACACCACGGGCCGGGGCAACATCGACGGGACGGATATCCTGTCGACCCTGCACGATGTGGGCGCCGATCTTCAGGCCGCGCGCGGACGCGAGACCACGCTGTACATCTTCTCGGACATGCTGCAGTCGAACCGGAGCATCGATATGGAGGGCCTCCGGAGGATGCCTGCGTCCGGGT